>JAFPAS010000007.1 GCA_017424205.1 Prevotella sp.
GTTGTCTTTTGTTACTTCTGAATATTTAGAGTTGAAGTTTCCATTTACATAATAGTCGCCCCAGACATGCCACATCTTGTCCCACTCATTTGGATTGGTGCCGTGACCAGTGTATTCTGTAGTGCGTATGCCGATTGCCGCAATGCGCATACCCTTTGCACCTGAAGGTGTAGAAGGTCCTGGCTGGTAATAATTGTTCACAATATTCACATTCATGCCTTCACCGCCATAGCATCCGTAGCTACCCCAATTGTATATGACATTGTTACGCATATCCATTCGTTCGTCAGTCTGTGTTCCTGGACGAGGACCGAGGCGTGGCGTGCGTGATGTATGATGCGCCAGAAGGTTATGATGATATGACGCACCAGAGCCGCCCCAGTTGCCTCCATAGCCGTGAGCGCCTTTCTCATGTCCAGCCTCAACCATGCTCTGGTCTACGATATTCCACTGCACTGTGATATTCTTTGATCCATATACCGAGAGACATTCGTCAACACTCCATGACACAGAGCAGTGGTCAACTATGATATTAGCTTGATCCATGCCGCCAAGGCCGTCTCCTGCGTGATACTTAACATTGCGGTTGCCAAGACGGAAACGTATATAACGGATGATTACATTGCTTGCTGATATCCGGAAAGGATAGTCTGCGATACATATACCATCGCCTGGAGCTGTCTGACCAAGTATTGACACATTGCCATTCTTGAGCACCAGACCGCTTTTCAAGTATATTGTTCCTGACACATCAAATACAATAATACGCTTGCCTGACTTGTTACAAGCCCATCGGAATGTGCCTTCCGAACCATCGTCCGTAAGTTTCGTAACATGATAAACCGTACCGCCACGGCCGCCTGTAGTAAAACGACCATGACCTTCTGCACCAGGGAAGGCTGGCGCCTTCTCAAACTGAGCCATTACTGGCATACATGTCAAAAGAAGAAAAATGAGTAGAATTTTATTCATTATCTTGCTTTAGTTATTTGACAAATTAGCTGTTTGATATTACAATCTTTCAAATATAACGTATTTGCCTGCATGTAATTCTTCTGCAAAATTACCTTTTTTATGCCTATTTTGCAAAATAAACGTGCGATTTTTATGGCAGAATCATGCAACAGAACGAATTTTACTCCAATTTTAGCTAAAAATACCCCTTAGGAAGATATAATTCACAATAGCTGGATAGATAATATTATGTTTATCTCAATACATAGCAAACATGAAAACGTACAGACAAATGGTCTAAGTAACTATTTCTGATTAATTTGTAGTGTCAAATAGTTCTAAACGGGTGATGGTATCTAATTATAAATCTGGTTATAATCGGCAACAAAAAACTTGTAAGAGGATGAGGGGAAACACATAAAGAAACCATATTTTTTTGACAGACTATTAAGTGCTATATAAAGGTTTGTTGAACAACTCGTCATTTACACATAATGCAACATCATGTCAGAACTTTCAGAAAAGGCATCTGCACCTATATGCACAATATCTGCAGGAAAACGAAGCAGCTATATTACAGCATGTTATAAACATCGTGCAGATGTGCAGATTATTCTAAAAAAAGAAAATAATAGGACGGTTGTTGGTTTTTGCTTACATCTTCTTTGATTTTGCAACAGCAATAATGCTAACCTATACCAGAGCAAACTGAAGAGTAAATTCTTATATGGGTTCGTTTCTGTAATCTAAGGTGAACATGCTAAGAAGTTGTTGCCCTTTATGTTTTAGTTTTTTGACTTTAATGATTTTTAGAAACAGAAGGAAGTAATCATAAACAGAAATATCATCACAATAACAATCAATTCATAACCTGGGACAAACCAGCGTTGAGTGCAACAGGCTTATTTTACCAAGAAAGAATCTCCAACACTCGCTTCTCTGTACTGCCAGAATATCTTCTTGTCTTTTTCTGCTTTTACTAATAACAAAAAAATCTGCACAGGCTAACCTGTACAGATTTTATCATGAATTTTATATATGCTTTTATGTATAGCAGTAATCACACGTACGTTACTATAAATACGTATGGAAACTCAACTCTTTACAAGTACTAAAGTTTCTGCTCTACCTCTATCTCAGTGAAGGTCTCAATGATATCACCTGCCTGAATATCGTTGCAGTTTACAAGAGAGATACCACACTCAAGTCCTGTAGCCACTTCCTTAGCATCATCTTTATATCGCTTCAAGGCATTGATGTTGCCAGTGAATATTACGATACCATCGCGGATAAGACGTGCCTTGTCGCTGCGGTGAACCTTTCCATCGGTAACCATAGCGCCTGCCACAGTACCAACCTTTGAAATCTTGAACACTTCTTTCACCTCAACCTGGCCAGTTGCTATCTCCTTCTTGATCTTATCAAGCATACCCTCCATGGCTGCTGTAATATCATCGATAGCATCATAGATTACACTGTAAGTGTTGATTTCTACACCCTCATTCTCTGCGAGCTTCTTAGCGGCTGTTGATGGACGGACATTGAAGCCGACAATCATACCATTCTCTGCTGTAGACGCCAGCATAACGTCATTTTCTGAAATCTGACCTACAGCACCCTGGATTACCTTCACCTCAACCTTCTCTGTTGAAAGCTTAATGAACGAATCGGTAAGAGCCTCAACAGATCCCTGAGTATCGGCCTTAACAATAAGGTTGAGCATATGGAACTCACCAAGGGCTATGCGGTGTGCAATCTCCTCGAGTGAGAGAGTCTTTGTTGTACGCAGGCTCTGCTCACGCTGCAGCTGCATACGCTTATTTGCAATCTCACGCGCCTCCTGCTCTGTATCCATAATATGGAACGAGTCACCTGCTGATGGCGCACCATTAAGTCCGAGAATGATAACTGGCTCTGCTGGACCGGCTTTCTCAACACGCTGGTTACGTTCATTGAACATTGCCTTGATACGTCCGTAGTATGTACCTGCAATAACAATATCACCAACTTTCAGCGTTCCATTTGATACCAACACTGTAGAAATATATCCACGGCCTTTATCGAGAGATGCCTCAATTACAGAACCTGTAGCCTTGCGGTTAGGATTTGCCTTCAATTCGAGCATTTCTGCTTCAAGCAGAACCTTCTCCATAAGGTCCTCTACACCGATACCCTTCTTTGCAGATATCTCCTGACACTGGTATTTTCCACCCCACTCTTCTACAAGAAGATTCATCTGGGCAAGGTCCTCACGTATTTTATCAGGATTAGCACCTGGCTTGTCTATCTTATTTATGGCAAACACCATAGGTACATTAGCAGCCTGCGCATGGGCGATAGCCTCTTTTGTGGTAGGCATGACTGAGTCGTCTGCAGAAATAATGATAATCGCAATATCTGTCACCTGAGTACCACGGGCACGCATAGCAGTGAAGGCCTCGTGACCTGGGGTATCAAGGAATGTAATGCGACGGCCGTCCTGAAGTTTCACATTATAGGCACCTATGTGCTGTGTGATGCCGCCTGCCTCACCTGCAATGACATTTGTATTGCGTACATAGTCAAGGAGTGATGTCTTACCGTGGTCAACATGACCCATGACAGTTACGATTGGTGCACGTGACTCAAGGCTTGTCTCATCATCCTCTTCTTCTGTAATGGCATTCTGAACTTCTGCAGAAACATATTCTGTAGAGAAACCGAATTCCTCTGCCACCATATTGATTGTCTCTGCGTCAAGTCGCTGGTTGATAGATACCATTACACCAATAGACATCAGAGTACCGATGAGTTTGGTTACAGGCACATCCATCATCGTTGCAAGTTCTGAAACTGTAACGAATTCTGTCAGCTTGAGTATCTTGCTCTCTGCTGCCTCTGCTGCCATTGCTGCATCACGCAACTCTGCTGCTGCGTCACGCTTGTCACGGCGATACTTCGCACCCTTCTTATTTTGGGTCTGCTTGTTAGTCAGACGTGCCAGTGTCTCTTTAACCTGGCGTGCTACAGCCTCATCATCAATCTCCTGTGGCTGGTTAGAACGCTGGTTCTTTTTCTTGTTCTTCTTATTATTAGAGTTCTGAGCATTCTGAGCAGCAGGCTGCGCATTCTGTGGATTTCCAGCCTTTTTATTCTTGTTCTTATCCTTCTTTTGCTGCTGGTTAGCCACATCATTAATGTCTACGCGCTCCTTACCTATGCGTGCACGCTTCTTCTTACGCTCATCGCGTGCCTGCTGTGCTTTTTCTTCACGCTCTTTCTTCTTCTCCTCTTTTGATTTTTTCTTTGGACGAGTGTTCTGATTGAGAGCAGAAAGGTCTATTTTACCAAGCACATTAAGAGTCTGCGTCGGTTTTTTGTTGCGGTCAAGACGGAAAGGCTCTGTCTCAGACTTTTTATCGTCGTCTGCAAATTCAACCTTTTCTTCTGAATCATAGTCGTTCTCTGTTTCGTCTTCACCATCATATTCAACATCCTCTTCTGCAGAAGCTGTCTTTTCAATTATCTCTGTCTCTGCAGGTGCAGACTTTGTCTGCTCTTCAGATTGAGTGTCGAGAGGCATCGCCTTGTTTTCCTCAACCTTTTCCTCTACAGGAGCAGCCTCAACTTTCTGAGGTTCGATGGCTTCTGGAGCAGGCTCAACTACAGTTTCCTGCGACTCGGCAGTTGCCACAGGCACTTCTATTTTCTCCTCCTCTGTTTTTTTGATTTCCTTTTCTTCATCCTTCTTCACCTTCGGCTTACCAACCTGGCTCAGGTCTATCTTGCCTAATGGTTTGTACTGCTGCTTTGCAGGCTGTTCTGCAGGCTGCTCTTCAGATTTCTCGATAGCAATAGATGGTTTCTTCTCCTTTACCTTCTGTGCCATCTTGTCTACCTGTGTGCGCACTGCAGCGTCAGTACTGAATTCCTTGCAAAGGCCTTCGTACCATTCGTCTGTGAGCTTGAGTGCAGGATTATCGGCTCCTTCTACGCCATATTTCTTCATCAGGAAGTCAGCTGCCGTCTGAAGTCCGATGTTTAACTCTCTAATTGCTTTGTTTAATCTAATGCTCATCTAAACTGTTGTTATTGTTTTATCTGTATATATACTTTGCTTATATATGCATACGGGAACTATTTATTGTGCTCCACTATGCTTTTTTCAATATAGAGTGCATGTCACTAATATTCCTTGCTAGCAACATGATAACGTATTATCTCTCAAACTCGCTTCGCAGCACGTTAAGCAGGTGGTCTACAGTTTCCTCTTCCAGGTCTGCCTTTTCAATGAGCATCTCACGAGGCGCATTAAGCACAGACTTCGCTGTATCAAGTCCCAAGCCCTTTATAGCTTCAATTACCCATGTATCAATTTCATCATCGAATTCCTCGAGATAGATATCTTCGTCTTCTACCTCGTTATTATCACGGAATACATCGATTGTATATTCTGTGAGGAGCGATGCAAGCTTAATGTTCAGGCCATTGCGTCCGATTGCAAGGCTTACTTCCTCTGGATTGAGGAATACCTCTGCCTTGTGGTTCTCATCATCAAGATTGATACTGTTGACACGTGCAGGAGCAAGTGCTCGCTGTATAAATATTCTGATGTTTGCCGAATAGTTAATTACATCAATATTCTCGTTATTGAGTTCTCTAACGATTCCATGAACACGTGCACCCTTAACTCCGACGCATGCACCTACTGCATCAATACGATCATCGTAGCTTTCCACAGCAATTTTTGCACGTTCACCTGGAATACGAGCAATCTTGCGTATTGTTATGAGACCTTCATGAATTTCTGGTACTTCCTGCTCAAGCAGACGCTGAAGGAATATCGGGCTTGTACGTGAAAGTATGATTTTAGGATTATTGTTCTCGTTATCTACACGTATGATAACGGCTCTTACTGTATCACCCTTTCTGAAAGTATCAGTTGATATCTGTTCTGACTTTGGAAGGATTAGCTCATTGTTCTGATCGTCAATTATAAGAACCTCACGCTTCCATGCCTGATACACTTCACCAGAAACCAATTCTCCTACTCTATCCTTGTACTGATTATAGAGAGAGTCATGTTCCAATTCAAGAATTTTTGACGCAAGTGTCTGTCTAAGGTTAAGAATTGCGCGACGTCCGAAACTTGCGAAATCAACAGGTTCTGACACTTCCTCGCCAACCTCATAGTCTTCTGCTATTTTCAGCGCCTCTGTCAGTTCAATCTCTTTATTCTCATCAACCACCTGGCCATCTTCAACTACTACACGGTTACGATAGATCTCGAGGTCGCCCTTATCAGGATTGACAATAACATCGAAATTTTCATCGCTGCCAAAAATCTTGGCAATAACGTTTCTGAAGCTTTCCTCAAGCACACTAACAAGAG
The DNA here is from genome assembly GCA_017424205.1 of Prevotella sp. GTDB lineage: Bacteria > Bacteroidota > Bacteroidia > Bacteroidales > Bacteroidaceae > Prevotella. Next base: position 6,326 of record JAFPAS010000007.1, read on the forward strand.
TTGTGCGGTCAATGTTTTTTGTATTTTTGAACTCTTTAAGAGTTTCAATCATTGATGGCTGCTGAGCAGCATTCTTTGTTGCCATTATCTTATTTGAAATTAATTATATATTTCGTGTATTTAACGTCGTTCATGTCGAACGTCTTGTCTGTCTCTACCATCTGAGGTCGCTTCTGTCCTTCAAGTTTTTTCTTTTCCTTTACAGTAACGACGAAGTTAGGCTCTTCTACACTTTTAAGAATTCCGCTAACTTTCTTTCCGTCTTTCTGAAGCACTTCAACCTCTTCTCCAATGCAGTTAATATACTGCTGTACAACCTTGAACGGCTGTCCGAGTCCTGCAGAACCTACCTCGAGCTCATAATCCTCTTCATCACGATTGAGGTGTTCCTCAATGTATCTGCTCAGTTCGGCACAATCTTCAATCCACACACCCTCCTTGTGATCTATCTCTACAAGGATTCGGTCGTCTGTTGTCACATCTACATCAACGAGGAAATATTCCTTGTCTTGCAGCCATTCACTAACAATTGTCTTTACTGTTTCTTTATTTATCATATATAAATTAATATATATTGTACACACGCAAGCTAAATCTGTATCAGCCATATACATGACTACACCTTGCCTGCTTTATGCTTTATAATAAGAATGAGAGACCCCTGCTGAGGTCTCTCATTCCACTGAACATTTGCAAAGTTACTCTTTTTATTAATAAAAAATGTATACGCGAACAAATGATGCCAAAACTTTAAATTTAATTAACACATTTGCAGGTCTTACACTGACATATATCAGTTCGCAAGGAGACGCTTTACAATTTGTGATATCATCCCGCCATCGGCTTTTCCTGCCATCTGTTTTGAGGCAACACCCATAACCTTACCCATCTCCTTCATAGAGGTTGCACCGACCTGTGCGATAATATCCTTGAGAGCTGCCTCAATTTCGGCTTCCGTCATTGGACGTGGCAAATACTCCTCTATCACAGCTACTTGCGCTAATTCGTCATCAGCAAGGTCCTGACGATTCTGGGCTACATATGTTGCTGCAGACTCCTTGCCTTGCTTCGCCAGTTTCTGAAGAATTTTCATTGCTTCAGCATCTGAGAGTTCGTCGTTTGCTCCTGGTGCCGTCTTTGCCTCCAAGAACACCTTCTTTATATTTCGCAATGTTTCAAGGCGTACTTTATCACGCGCCTTCATTGCCTCCTTAATATCATTTGAAATCTGATCAAAAAGCATATATCTATAATTTATTTTTTTTAATATGAAATAAGCATGATGGTTGTTACTATAACATACCAATATTTAAACACCATAATCTACAGAGAACAACATTTTTTCTTGCAAGTGCTATAGGTCTCTGAACCTTAGAGTGTCTCTTTATGAGTCATGATATCAAGTACCATACGGTCTGTTTCGTTCATGCCTTCAGCTCCAATGCGCGTCATATTTCGTATAGAACGATCGACATCGTCTTCTATAAGTCCTTCTACTGACGTCACATGCTTGTTCTGTATTGCTAGCATAGCAGAAAGCACTGCAGTAGAGACACCACTTGAAACTTTAAGCGCACATGACGGTTTTGCGCCATCGCATACCATACCAACAAGGTTGGCAATCATATTCTTCACAGCAAATGCCACCTGCTCGTAGGTTCCACCCATGAGGTATGTAATGCCGCAACTTGAACCTGTTGAAGCGACTACACATCCGCATAATGCAGACAAACGTCCTAGGCTCTGCTTGATATATATAGCTGTAAGATGACTGAGCATCAGTGCCCGAGTGACCTCTTCTTCTGTGTTGTGATTTTCCTTTCCGAAGACCACTACTGGCAGTGTCGCTGCGATGCCCTGATTTCCCGAACCAGAATTCGACATAACAGGAATCATCGCACCAGCCATTCTTGCATCACAGGCACTACTTGTAGCCGAAAGAATATGTGAGAACATTGAATCACCCATAATGCCGCGACCAAGCGGACGGCTAAGAGTCTTTCCAAGTTCGTGTCCATAATTGCCAAGGAGTGCAAGTCTGCTCGCCTCTGTATTCAAGCGTGCAGCATCATTAATGAACTCTATTTCATTTAGCGGAGTTGTTGAGGCAAATTCATACACATCACGAAGCGTAAGTCCCACCTCAGCAACACCACAAGTCGAAGAGTTTCCTGTTTGGGCAGATAATATTACCTCTCCATTTTTTTCTATATGCACAAAGTTTGTGTGCCCACCAGAAATAACCACTTTTGCCTTATCGCCGCAAGTTTCTACATTTGCTTCGATATACAGTTTGTCACATTCGCCATTTTTCAAATCGACACTAACTCGATTCTCTGCTATATATGCTTTACCATGTTCGACAGCTTCTGGTGTAACATCACGCAATACCTCAAGTTGGTATTCACTTTTACCTACTAATGCTCCAAGAGCAACAGCTATAGGAAGTCCCACCATACCTGTACCAGGAATTCCAACGCCCATTGCATTCTTTAGCATGTTAGCACTGAGATAAACATTGATTTTTTCGGGAGTATAACCCAGTACTTCTGTAGCTTTTGCCACACACAATGCCACAGCGATTGGCTCTGTACATCCCATAGCAGGTACCACCTCGCGCTTTACGAGGTCAATGATACTCTTGCGTTTTTCTGCTTCTATCATATCTTATTAAGGACAGTAATGCTGTCAAGAAAATAGATTAAAGATAATATCCACCCCTATCTGCAAGTATAGCATGATACCGGCAGCACACATCAGGTGTTTATTTTTTATAGTTCTTCAGTCCGGTATTGAGGAATTCAATATATTTCTCAATATCCTCATCATAGCTATACGCGCTGTTGAGAGGTTGTCCGTTATTATCGAGCAACACATAGAAAGGCTGTGTATTGCTTCCAAACTTCGTACGCTGGAAGTAACTCCACTTATCACCAATAGTGCGCAATTTTCTCGGCTGACCATTCTCCACAACTTCTATTGGTTCTGCTAACGGAGTCTTGTCGTCAACAAAGAGTTGTATTAGAACATAGTCGTCTGTTATAATGCTCTTTACACTCTCGTCTGTCCAAACCGCAGCCTCCATCTTACGACAGTTTACGCATCCGAATCCGGTAAAATCAATCATAACAGGCTTTCCTGCTGCTTCTGCCATCTGCATGCCCAATTCGTAATCCATTGCTTTTGGTTCAATATGCTCCGCCTTGGCAAGGTTGAAATCCTGCGTATTCATAGGTGGCGCAAAAGCCGATACTGCCTTACATGGTGCTCCCCAAAGTCCAGGAACCATATACATAGCAAAAGCAAAAGAACAGAGTGCAAGGAAGAACTTTGGTACAGATGTGCGTGTGTTGATAATTTTCTCACCCATTTCATCCCACTCATCTTCGTCATGCGGGAATCTTATCCAACCCACAAGATAGCATCCGAGCATAGCAAAAAGCACAATCCAAAGAGCAAGGAATGTCTCGCGATCAAGTATACCCCATCCGTAAGCCAAGTCTGCCACACTGAGGAACTTCAACGCAAACGCCAGTTCGATGAATCCAAGTGTAACCTTCACATTATTCATCCAATTTCCAGACTTAGGTGCAGATTTGAGCCAAGTTGGGAAAATAGCGAAGAGTGTAAACGGTAATGCCAATGCCAGTGCAAATCCAAACATACCGACAGCAGGACCAACTATATTTCCAGAAGTGCCCATCTCTACAAGCAGGAAGCCAATAATAGGACCTGTACAAGAGAAGCTTACAAGTGCGAGTGTAAATGCCATGAGGAAAATACTCAGCAAGCCTGTTGTTGATGAGGCTTTATTGTCTACAGCACTAGTCCATTTCTCTGGAAGCGTAATCTCAAAGCCACCGAGGAATGATGCACCAAAGACTACCAGCAGCAAAAAGAAAAATATATTGAATACTGCATTTGTTGACAAGGCATTGAGTGCAGATGCACCAAAAAGAAGTGTTACGGCAAGGCCAAGTACAAGATAAATTACGATTATCGACAATCCATAGGTTATTGCATCACGGATACCTTTCTTCTTATCATCTTTCGCACGCTTAAGGAAAAAGCTTACTGTCATCGGAATAATAGGCCACACACATGGTGTAAGCAGGGCAATAAACCCACCTAACATGCCAAGAATAAAGATGCGCCACAGAGAAAAGTCTGCATCTTCTTCTGCCGAACCGAAACTGTTAAGTTGTTCTATTACAGGTGTCCACAATCCGTTCTCCGAAGCAGCAGAAGACGAAGCGCCAGCAATAGTATCTGCAACAACAGAATCAACAGCTGCGACTGGTTCGTCGACAACCTGCTCCTCTACCTTCTGTTCTTCTTTTGCAGCAACAGGAGTTTCTACACCTTTACCTGAGAACTTAAAATCAACAGCAGTAGGAGGCATACAACTATTGTCATCACATGCGCCATACTCCAAATAACCTTCCACGTTATATGTTTTACCTGTGATCTTGAGTTTCTGCGAGAATGTAACAGAGTGCTCAAAAAAAGACACTTCTGCCTCAAACATGCTCTCAAATTTCTTTATAGGAGCTTTATTGGCAACAAGACCACCTACCTTCTCAAGTCCTTCAAGTTTTTCCGCGTTAAAGGTTGCAGGGGTAGGCCCATTTGCCTCATTAGGCGCATAAACATGCCAACCGTCATCAATCGTGCCAGCAAACGAAATAGTAATTTCATCTGGGGCTGTCTGTTTCAAACTCGGAACGAATGTGATCTGAGCATTCGCTACAATTACCGCAATAAGCGAAATAATCGTCAGTAATGTCTTTTTCATGTCTCTGATTTGCTTTGATTATGCCGAAAGAATTGTAGCATTCGCAACACTATACGGCATGTATATTTTCTGTATTTTAATTCCAACTTACAAAATTACACATTGCGCGCGTAAAAGACAAACAAATTAGAATAAATTAACGCAAAAACTTAAATTCCACTCATCACTTGGAAAAAGCAGGACCACACCAAGAGTAATGGATAAATAGTAAAAAACAGAACAAAACCAATGTTAAAATAGTACAAGACATATTAATTCAACACTACAAATGATACTTTTTGCACAACAATATTTAGCATTCTCTTATTGCCCCATAAAAAAACGAAGACTTCCGTCTAGCCAACGTTTCTTTCATCTTGCAAGCAAGAAAACATAAAAACACAACATCAAAGATCGCTTTTATCAAAACGATAATTACCAGTTCCGTTCCATTAAAATGCAGGAAAGAGCATATTTACTAAAAACTTCACATTGCTGACAAATAGAATAAAGAATTACATACCAATAGTTTACGCAGAGAAACATATCTCTTTTACAAAAGGTTTTTATTAATCATAGTTTCTCCTACTCCACTCCGATGTTAAGAAAGTATCAGCGAGCCGTCTTTTATCTAGAATATGGTACTTTCCATTCAGGAACATCCAAATTAACCGAAAAACAAGACCAAACGACACAAAACATCCATAAAAAAACAGAAAAATAACTACTCGTAACGTTATTAGAACTTAAAAAATGCATTTTAATTCTATAAATTCGATAATAAAAGATGTGAAAAGCATAGTTTTTAAATATTTCTGAGTAATTTTGCAACGATTTATGTATAATGCGCAACAACTCTACGCAAACACGTAATATAGAAAACAATTTAAGACTACAAAAAGATTTGAATCTCAATGAATAGAAAAAACATCATAGCCATCATACCATTGGTGCTGATTGCACTGTTATCCTCATGTATCAATGACGATTCTACGGAGGTAGAATATTATAACGATGCAGCGATAACATCATTTACTTTAGACAAAGTCGATCGAACCATTTATACTAAAAATTCCAAAGGAAAAGACACCGTATACGTATCAAGTTTATCATGCGGTGGATATACATTCTCTATCGACCAGAATAGCGGAAGAATCTTTAATCTTGATTCGCTACCAACAAATATGCACATAAATAAGTGCTTGGTTAAAATATACACCAAAAATTCTGGCTACATATACATCAAAAACCTGAACAATGACTCTTTGAAAGCAGTATTGGAGACTGACTCAATAGACTTCTCTGTACCAAGAACTCTACGCTGCTATGCTAACAACGGTGCTTGGTATCGAGATTATGTTGTAGACGTAAGAGTACACAAAGAGGCAGAAGACTCTGTATACTGGAAACAGAAGTCCGACAATGCTGACATCGCAAAGCTGAAGCAGATGAAAGCAATACACTTCAACGGAAAAGTGCTTGCATACGGAGAAGACAACGGAACATACAAAGTTTTTGCAACAGAAAACACAGACGGTAACTCTTGGAAGCAATTAAGCCTGCCAGAAACATCATATTTATCTATGACATCTGACGGTAATCTGCTGTATGCATTGTCCGCTGATGCGAAACTCTATGGCAGCATCGACACCGAACAATGGACAGAAATATCTCAAAACACACAATTGAAGACTCTCGTTGCCGCTTCACGCACGGAAATATACGCCATGAGCACAGACGGAAAGATAATGAAATCATCTGACCAGGGCGCAACATGGACAGAAGACAATCTTGACAGTGATGCAGGCATGTTGCCAGAAAAAGATTTTAATGGCATTACAACTGCATCTCTCACAAATAGCGATATCGACAAAGTCGTATTAATAGGAAACCGCAACGACACCAACAATCCTACAAGCGTAGTATGGTCTAAAGTTGTAGATACCACTATGCCATCAAAAACACAGTCATGGATGTATCAAGAGTACAGTGAAGGAAATAGACATCAAGCACCAGCTCTTGAAAGCCTATGCGTCACAACATACAACAAAGGCTTAATCATGATTGGCGGAGACGGACTCGGCACAGTCCGTGCACAAGCATTTGACAGAATTCTTTTCTCATACGATAATGGTCAGAACTGGTGGAGCGATGACAGATTTTATCTGCCACAGAACATGAAGAGTAGCAAAACTTCATTCGCACTTGTTTCTGACTCAAACAACTATCTGTGGTTGTTATGTGGCGAGACTGGTCAGGTATGGAAAGGACACCTGAGCCAATTAACCTGGCAGTAAGAATAAATTCAGCAGAAGCATACGATAAAACGCAGAACAACGACATTCTGCTGATAGGCTTACAATAAATCAAATATGCAAGCCTGAAATGCAGCAGCCATAAGCAACAAGGAAGATAAAAAGCCATATATGAGAGTAAGTTCTTATAAGGCATTATGGTAACATATATATATTAAGGTAGAAAACTGAACCATAAAATGATACGCCATCTGCTCACAACCATACTCGCTATTATAGGCATTAACGCCGCAATAGCGCAAAGCGAACCGACCTACAGGCGAGAGGTAGGAGCAGGAATAGGCATGACAAACTATTTAGGCGATTTCAACGGAGCATTGACTAAAGGCATGCAACCGCAGGCGAGTATCATATACAGACGTGTTTTCACTCCATATTCAGCCTTGAAGTTTGATTTAGCCTATGCACAGATTAAGGGTGCAAGTAGCGAGACTGACTCATACTATCCAGCATACGAAATGCAGGAATATGCTTTCAAGCATAATCTCTTCGATTTCAATATTGCATACGAATACAACTTCTGGCCATACGGTACAGGAGCTGACTATCGAGGAGCTGTCAGACTTACGCCTTACATACTGATTGGACTTGGAGCAACAATGGCCACAGGAGGAGAAAAAAATGCCTTCATAGCAAATATGCCGATAGGCTTAGGAATAAAATACAAAATTGCCCAAAGAATAAATCTTGGCATTGAATGGGCCTTCCATGCTACACTAAGTGACAAGATTGATGGAGCAGAAGACCCTTATGGCATCACAAGTTCCGGCATCTTCAAGAACACGGATTGCTATTCAACACTCCGCGCAACAATAACATACAGTTTCTCAGCAAACTGTCCGGCATGTAATAAAGACCGTTAATCACATCTCGAACATGGATAAAAACAACATACCACAGCATATTGCCATAATAATGGACGGCAACGGCCGATGGGCTACCGCTAAGGGTAAGCCTCGTTCGTACGGACATCAAGCAGGTGTAGAGACCGTAACACGCATCGCAACAGACTGCGCACAGATTGGAGTAAAATATCTAACTCTATATGCGTTCTCTACAGAAAACTGGAACCGCCCGATAGATGAGGTATCTGCACTCATGGGACTGGTACTGACGGCGCTTGAGGAAGAGATTTTCATGCGCAACGATATACGTTTCAGAGTTATAGGCGATCGTTCAAGACTTCCAAAAGATGTAAACAAGAAATTAGCTGATGTTGAAGAACGAACTGCGGCAAATAAGACAATGACACTAATTGCAGCGCTCAGCTACTCAAGCAAATGGGAAATCACAGACGCAGTGAAGCAAATAGCTCAGAAAGTAAATGCAGGTGAGCTGGCAGCAGAAGACATTTCAGACCGCACAATAGACGAACATCTGCAGACAGCAGGCATCCCTGACCCTGATCTACTTATACGTACAGGCGGAGAGCAGCGTATTTCGAACTACCTGCTATGGCAAATAGCATATTCTGAGTTATACTTCACCAATATATACTGGCCTGACTTTAACGAAGAACATCTGCATCTGGCGATAGAAGATTATCAGAAACGTCAGCGCAGATACGGAAAGACAGAGGAGCAGATAGAAAACGAAACAAAATAAAAATAAACCTTCCATAAAGCCGAAAACACCTCTATAACCCCGAAAATACGGCAGATAAGGAAATAACGAAATACATTCTTATATTAATGACACTCTTAAAGAGAACATTACTACTATTGATGAGCACTATCCTATGCCATACTCAGATGATGGCACAGGACAAAATCGTCAACCCAGAAATATCATATGCAGGAAGCCAGAGAACGGTAACAATTGGCGGAATTGCAGTTAACGGTATCGAAGGATATGAAGACTACATGCTGCTAAGCATTGGCGGTCTGGCTGTTGGACAGGAAATAAAACTCCCTGGTCAGGAAATCACCGATGCTGTGAAAAGATACTGGCGCCACGGACTATTTTCTGACGTAAGCATTGCCGCAGACTCTCTCGTTGGCTACAAGATTTATCTGCATATATATCTTAAGGCTTTGCCAAGAGTATCTGCTATCAACTATTTAGGAATAAAGAAATCTGAGAGAGAGGATATGGAGCAGAAGCTCGGCCTTCTCAAGGGCGCTCAGATTAATCCTAATATGATTGCACGTGCTCAAGTGTGGGCAAAGAAATACTTTGACGATAAAGGTTTCAAGAATGCTGAGATCAACATACGTCAGAGAACAGATGTTGCGGAGAAGAATAGCGTCATCATTGATGTAGACATTGACAAGAAAGAGAAGATGAAGGTACACAAGATTACCATCGTCGGAAATAACAATCTGCCTCTAAAGAAAATTAAGGGTACACTCTTTACAAAGGGTGCTCTATCTAAAACTAATGAGGCAGGCAAGCTCTACTCTTTCTTCAAAGCAAAGAAGTTCACACCAGAGAGATATAAAGAGGACAAGCAGAACCTTATAGAAAAATATAACGAATATGGTTTCCGAGACGCCACAATCTTGGAAGATAGTATCGTTCAATACGATGACAAGCATGTCGACGTATACATAAAAGTGGATGAAGGACAGAAATACTACATCCGCAATATCAACTGGGTGGGCAATACTGTATACAACACCGACCAGCTTGCAGCCGTACTTGGCATGCGTAAGGGCGATGTATATAACCAGAAACTCATGTCAAAGCGTCTTCAGGAGGACGAGGATGCTGTAGGCAACATGTACTGGAACAACGGTTATCTGTTCTACACGCTGCAACCTACAGAAACAAACGTCATCGGTGACTCTGTAGACATTGAGATGAGAATCCAAGAAGGACAGCAGGCACATATCAATCGCGTAAGAATCAATGGCAATGACCGTGTCTATGAAAAGGTTATCCGCCGAGAACTGCGCACCAAGCCTGGCGATTTGTTCTCGAAAGAAGCATTGATGCGTACAGCACGTGAACTTGGAAATATGGGGCATTTTGACCCAGAACAGCTTTCACCAGACGTAAGGCCAGACTATGAAAACGGTACCGTAGATGTCAACTGGAACCTTGTTTCAAAATCAAACGACCAGGTTGAACTCTCATTAGGCTGGGGACAGACTGGTATCATCGGACGTGTCGGCCTGAAACTGAACAACTTCTCGATGGCCAACCTCTTCAACAAGAACAAGGAACATAGAGGGCTTCTGCCAATCGGCGATGGCGAAGTGCTGTCTATAGGCGCACAGACTAACGGTACATACTACCAGTCATACAACGCAAGCTACTCTACAGGCTGGTTTGGCGGCAAGCGTCCAGTACAGTTCAACGTTGGCGCCTACTTCTCACGCCAGACTGACGTATCGTCAACATACTATAACAGCAACTATATGAATAACTACTATAACTATATGTATGGTTATGGTAGCTACGGCGGATACTACAACAACTACGAGAACTACTATGACCCAGACAAGTACATTCAGTTGTTTGGTGCGAGTGTAGGATGGGGCAAGCGTCTGCGCTGGCCAGATGACTTCTTCCAGCTCTCAGCATCTGTGTCATTCACACGCTACATGCTGAGCAACTGGAGATACTTCCTTATCTCAACAGGTAACTGTAACAACCTGAACCTCAACATTGCCCTGACCCGTCATTCGTCAGACAATCCACTCTTCCCACGTAAGGGTTCAGAGTTTGAGCTCTCTCTTTCTATTACCCCACCATGGTCAGCATTTGACGGAAAAGACTATTCTCGTCTTGCTAACAACCCACAGTCAGCTACATATCAGAAAGAGCAGCAGGAGAAATACCGCTGGATTGAATACCACAAGTGGAAGTTCAAGTCAAAGACATACACTGCTCTCACCAACGGTCAGAAGTGTCTTGTACTCATGACACGTGTCGAGATGGGTATTCTCGGTTCGTTCAACAAGCATAAGAAGTCACCTTTCGAAACATACTACATGGGTGGTGACGGTATGACAGGCTATTCTACATCATATGCAGAGGAGACCATCGGTCTGCGCGGATATGAGAATGGTTCTCTTACCCCTAACGGAGCGGCTGGTTACGCCTACGATCGTTTTGCTGTAGAATTACGTTATCCACTTCTTCTCGGCAATACAACAATCTACGGTTTGGCATTTGCTGAAGGTGGTAATGCATGGACAGACCCAAAACACTTCAACCCATTCGACATGAAACGCTCTGCAGGTGCAGGTGTACGTATCTTCCTGCCAATGGTAGGACTTATGGGTATCGACTGGGCATACGGTTTCGACAAAGTGTACGGCCAGAGAGGTGGTTCACAATTCCACTTCATTCTCGGTCAGGAATTCTAAAGGACACATGTCTGCTGACATCAGATTATAGGCATACAACATAAATAATAATATGTTAAATGCCCATTGCAGAAAAATCCGAAAGCTGTCACATATCTATATCAGCACAGCAAGATACCGTCTGCCATTTGAGAGGCCAAGCTGCAACCCGCATAGCGGGCGCACAAAATCATCATAGTGCAATTAAAAGTACACATACAAACAATCTAAAACTTAGAAACATGAAGAAACGTCTGACAACAATTATAATGCTGTTTATAGTTTCTTTAGCAGCATTCAATATTACAGCGCAGGCTCAAAAGTATGCACTGCTCGATATGGAATATATACTTAAAAACATTCCTGCATACGAACGTGCAAATGAGCAGCTATCTCAAGTAAGCAAAAAATGGCAGGCTGAAGTAGAAGCCCTTAATACAGAAGCTGCTACACTCTACCGAAACTACCAGAACGAGATTGTCTTCCTGTCACAAGAGCAGAAAAAAGCACGTCAGGAAGCAATAATGCAGAAAGAGAAGGAAGCAGCCGACCTTAAGAAGAAATACTTCGGTCCTGAAGGTGAACTCTTCAAGAAACGCGAGGCACTCATGACACCTATACAGGATGAGATATATAACACGGTAAAGGAAATAGCAGAGTTGCGTAACTATTCACTTGTCATCGACCGCTCAAGCGACAACGGCATAATTTATGGTTCGCCAAAGGTTGATATCTCAAACGAAGTTCTTCAGAAACTTGGATATCAGTAAATCGTATATAAAAGAATACTTTGCGCTGCGCAGCTGGTGCATTGACAGCAAACAACGATGCCTAAACAACTTAGAAGTTAATCTGTCTGTCAAAAACGAAGAAACGCCCGAATGTCTTCGACAAGCATCAATGCAAGACGTATACGGAATATATAGATAGCTATAGACTCATCATCTATTATACCAGAGATAAAGAAATAGGATTCCTTCTAGAAGTACATCATCCGTTTACCTACAGCGTATCGTCGCACTCAATCTATAGAAATACAATAATAAAATCATAATAACAATAACAAAGAATAACAATGAAAAAGATTATTTTGATGCTTTTGGCTTTCATGCCAATGGCAATGATGGCACAAAA
>JAFPAS010000108.1 GCA_017424205.1 Prevotella sp.
GCCTTGACTGATGATGTGCCAATGTCATATCCGAGCAAATACTGTTTTTCCATAATCTTCTGTTAGTTTTTTATAGGGTTAGTTTTTTTATTCTGTTTCGCATCAGGGGGAGGAAGCAGACTGCCTCTGCATAAAGGGTTCTCCTCATGCCGTCAGTCGCACGGGCAATGTCTGCCCCATACTTTTATCGGCAAGCAAAATTACAAAATTTCTTCGATACCGACAACTGTTTCATCACAAATAATAATTTTCTGCGCAAAATTGTTTGATTTTGTAGAAATTTTCTGCATGGATATTCAGTGCGAGAGGGATATGGTTGCTTGCAATGCCGATGGAGCTTCTGTTTTTTCGGGCTTAGAGAGATGTATTGTCTCGCAGCGGCATTGGTGTTTATGAGAAAAGGGGTTATTTGGGACGCATTGAGCAGCGCAAATCTGTCTGCTGAACCTTTTGCAATGGATTTTTGGAACACATCAAGGGCAAAACGGTAGAAATCATTACTTTTTTCAAACAAAATGAGCAAAAAACACGCAAATCATTGCTGTATTACAAATATATTAACTAACTTTGCAAGTGAATATATTACTCAAGTTTCGGATGTTAAGAAGATAGAGGAAGATACTTTTTAAGAAGATAGAGGAAGATATGCCGCTTTCGGCGGCGAAGATAGAGGACGATACTTTGGCAAGCGGGGGTTCTGCATCAAAACTAATGTCATTTATCTCCTTCTATATCCCTCTACCTCCTTCTACCTAAAATGCAAGCGGAACTTGCGAAAATTAAATCACTATTAAAACATAATACTATCTATGAAGAGATTATCTTTCGCTATATTATTTCTTATATGTTCGTTAGTATCATTTGCACAGAAAAACCTGCAGTCAACCCTATGGTACGACAGCCCGGCATTTCATTGGGTAGAGGCGCTGCCACTGGGCAATGGACGCATCGGAGCAATGGTCTACGGCGGACTGCAGAGCGACACTATACAGCTGAACGAAGATACGTTCTGGAGTGGGTCGCCATATAACAATACCAATCCTAAAGCTCTGGGCGTGCTGGAGCAGATTCGCACGGCTATTGACAACGGCGACTACGAGAAAGCGCAGCGGCTGTCTATGCACAACATCACTGCCGACAAAAGCATCACAGGACACGGCATGGCTTACGAGTCGTTAGGCAACCTCGTGCTGACATTCCCTGCAAAACATGGTGACGCCACACAATACCGCAGAACGCTTTCACTAAATGACGCCATGGCAAAGACAAAATATAGTGCTGATGGTGTCGGCTACGAGCGAGAGGTTATTACATCATTCGCTGACGACGTAACACTGATACGCCTAAAGGCATCAAAGGGCGGAAAGCTGGACTTCTCGCTGGGATTTGCTGCGCCTCTGAAGAAAGAACGCATTGCGTGTGATGTCAAGAAATCGGGCTATCGGAATAACGAGCTGAGGGTATTCCACAGACATGCACGCCCTAACATGGAGAACGTGCCTAACGGACTGCACGCGGTGTCGTTCATAAACGTTGTGACTGACGAGGGCAACTGCCGCACGCTTAATGGGAAAATTGATGTAAACGGGGCGACTGAGGCACTCATCATCGTTGCTTCTGCCACTAACTTCGTTAACTACAAAGATATCACTGCTGATGCTGAAGAGAAAGCACAGATGCTCATGGAGCGCTTTCTGGCAAAGGGAAATGCACTGAAAGAGTATCCTAAGGCACTGACTAAGCATAAGGAAATATACCAGAAATTCTTCAACAGAGTAACACTGCACCTCGGCAATAACCACATGCAGGAGCAGAAGCCTACAGATGTGCGCATAAGGGAATTTAAGGAGACAACTGACCCGCAGCTCGTGTCTACCTACTTCCAGTTCGGACGATATCTACTCATCTGCTCATCGCAGCCTGGCACTCAGCCGGCAAACCTGCAGGGAATATGGAATCCTGACGCTGACCAGTATCCGGCATGGGACTCAAAATACACAACGAATATCAATGTCGAAATGAACTACTGGCCTGCAGAAGTAACAAACTTAAGCGAATGCCACGAACCGTTCATACAGATGGTCCGAGACGTAAGCGTAACAGGACAGCAGTCGGCTAAACAGATGTACGGAGCAAGGGGATGGACTCTGCACCATAATACTGACCTATGGCGTTCTACAGGAGCTGTAGACTATGCATCATGCAGCGTATGGCCTACATGCAACGCATGGTTCTGCTCGCACCTATGGGAGAGATATCTGTTTACAGGCAACAGAAAATTCCTTAGCGAAACGGCATTCCCTATCATGTCTGAAGCATGCAGGTTCTATATAGACTTCCTCAGAAAAGACCCAAAGACAGGATATCTCGTCGCTTCTCCATCTAACTCCCCTGAGAACAACCCAGGATTTGAACAATACTTCGACTCTGTCTTCAACAAGAAACAGAAACCGGCTATATTCTCTGGCATAGCAATGGACAACCAGATGATCTACGACCTGTTCTACACCACACAGCAGGCAGCTCAGACCATCGCAGCAAATCTATGGGGAGAGCAGGCGCAACGGCTTAACGCATTCGCTGACACGCTGATGAGCATACGCATGCAGCTGCCGCCAATGATGGTAGGACAGTACGGACAGTTGCAGGAATGGCTGGAAGACTGGGACCATGAAACATCAAGCCATAGGCATGTGTCACATCTGTGGTGCGCATATCCAGGACGTCAGATGTCGCCATATACTCACCCCGAACTGGCAGTGGCTGTGCGCAAATCGATGATAGGACGCGGAGACGCTTCAAGAGGCTGGTCGATGGGTTGGAAGGTGTGTCTGTGGGCAAGACTGCTCGACGGCAACCACGCATACAAACTTATTCAGAACCAGCTGAGCCTGAAGAGGTCTGATGCTACGATAAAAGACCCTGACGGAGGTACATATAGAAATATGTTTGACGCGCATCCGCCGTTCCAGATTGACGGAAACTTCGGATGCACAGCAGGCATTGCCGAAATGCTTGTTCAGAGCCATGACGGAGCTGTACACCTGCTGCCTGCGCTGCCTGACGTATGGAGCAGCGGACATGTTACCGGACTATGCACTCGAGGCGGATTTGAAATTGTCAGCATGACATGGGACAACGGCGCACTGAAAAGTGCTACTATCCGCTCAACCATAGGAGGCACATTGCGACTGCGTTCTGCTACTCCGCTCAGAATGAAGAATGGCAAGAAACTTACGGAAATCGTAGGCTCTGAGCATTGTGACAATCCATTGCTGCAAAAATATCAGATTCTCCAACCTCTCGTAAAGGATAAGAGCAAACTACTACCAGTAGAACTCACACAAACCATGATTTATGACCTGAACACACTTCCAGGACAGGAATACACCATAATCGGTGAATAAACACGAAAAAGGCTAAGCTATTCGCTTGGCCTTTTTTCATGTTTACAACTATCACCTTATTTATAGTCAAAATTGTATAAAATAACCTCAAGAATTTGCTTGTATTAGAAAAGATACGTACCTTTGTATGGTGTAGAACGCGGCATAATGCATAAACAGCAATAAATCGCCATCAGAATGCTGATAAGCGTAACCCCTACCCCCAAAAAACACTACCATGAACAACAACATACAGGAAAAGAAAAAACATTTCTACTGCCTTATTCTCGCTGGAGGAAAAGGCAGACGACTATGGCCTGTCAGCCAGAAAGACAAGCCAAAGCAATTTATTGATATCCTCGGAACGGGAAAAACCATGCTGCAACTGACCTACGAACGCTTCATGCAGTTCCTCCCGAAAGAGAATATCTATGTTTCTACATATAAGGACTACAAAGCTCTGGTGAACGAACAACTGCCAGAAATAGACGACGAGCATCTACTTTGCGAACCTGTCAGACGAAACACAACGCCTATTGCAGCATGGATGACACACAGAATTATGCGCATTGACCCTAAGGCGACACTCATCGTATCGCCTGCCGACCAAATCATAACAAACGACTGCGCATTCATAAGCGATGTGCTCGAGGGAATGTTACATGCCGAAAACGACGGATGCTTCCTCACAATGGGCATACACCCTTCTCGGCCAGAACCAGGATACGGCTACATACAAATGGGCGACGCAAGCGAAGAGGGACAGAAAGAGTTTTATAAAGTACAGTCATTCACAGAGAAACCTGACCGAGACTTTGCTAAGATGTTCGTCTCCAGCGGCGAATTCCTATGGAATACTGGACTTTTCATCGCTTCCGTAAAAACCATTCACGACCATCTTGTAACATTTCTGCCGTCTGTCATGCGCTCTCTCGACAGCGAAAAGCTGGATGCTACATGGCAGGAAGAAAACGAATGGATTGAGAAATACTATTCCACATACCCAAACCTTTCTCTTGAATCTGGTATTCTTGAACGCGCAGAAAACGTTTGTGTCAAAGTATGCCAATTCGGATGGACTGACATCGGAGCATGGCACGGAATATACGAGGCTTTCGCAAAATACGATGGCGACAACGTTGTGCTTAACACCGAATCGACTCTTACAGACACCACAGGATGTGTCATAACTCTCGACAAAGGCAAGACGGCAGTAATCAATGGCTTGCACGACTTTATTGTCGTCGAGAACAACAACGTGTTGCTTATCACTCCAAGATGCGACACTTCCGATCAGGTGGTCAAGTCATTAATGAAATTCGTGGTAGAGAACAACAGCCAATAAATCATAAAGGCGGCAGAGACTTCCATCTCTGCCGCCTTTATTGATTATCCATATTTTCTTTGGTTATATCTTACAGAACAGTCTTCAAAAGAAAAATGTCACTCCCCATACAGATATCACTGCCCCTATCACATCTCTTATCCCGATACGCTGCTTGAAGATTATCATGCTGGGCAGCAGTATGAGTATCGGTGTTAGCGACATGATGGTCTGCGCAATGCCTGTTGACGTATATTGCGTAGCCAATAGCGAGAGCGTCACGCCGAAGAATGGACCCGTAAACGTTGCACCAAAGGCACAACACATGCCTCTCACATCACGAGACGCCTTGAAACAGGAGCGGAGTTCATTACGCACTGCAGCCCACAGCGTAAAACCGGCAAACCCTGCTATCGTGCGGATATATGTGGCAGCGAGCGCAACAAAAACAAATACCCACGTATCGCTTCCGTATTGTTCGCCCATCACCATGCCATACTGTCTCAAACCCTTAGCACTCAACACCAATCCAATGCCCTGACACATTCCGGCTCCTATTCCGAAAAGGATTCCCTTTCCTGGCAGTCTTGCCCCGTCCTTCGCTTCACGTCTTCTATACAATGAAACAGCGATGCCTGAAATCGTTATAGCCATTCCAGCAAGTGCATGCCACGACATTCGTTCACCAAGCAGAATAAAACCGAAGACAGCCGCCGAGGGTGGAGCAA
>JAFPAS010000109.1 GCA_017424205.1 Prevotella sp.
GGTTCTTAGCTCTTAGCTCTTAGTTCTTAGCTCTTAGCTCTTAGCTCTTAGCTCTTAGTTCTTAGTTCTTAGCTCTTAGTTCTTAGCTCTTAGTTCCCACTACTTCGGTGCTTTCACGAAGAAATAAATTCCTATTATTGAGAATATTATATTCGGGAGCCATGCTGCGATGAATGGAGAGAACACGCCCGACATCGCAAATACTCGCGAGAATTCCATGAACAGAATGTAGGCAAACGTTATCACGATTCCTATTCCGAGGTGCAAGCCCATTCCGCCGCGCACTTTCCTGCTCGACAGCGCCGCTCCTATTACAGTAAGAATGATTATCGCGGCTGGCGACGCGATTCGTCTGTGCATTTCTATTTTATAAGGCAAAGTATTATCTGCGCCTTTAAGTTCCAGATTCTGAATATGATTGCGTATTTCAAAGAGATTCATCTCTTCAAATTCCTCCTTGATATTATACAAATCGCGAGGCTTCAGAAGCAAAGTCGTATCTTTCGTCTTAGCTCTCGTAAGAATCTCATTTTTCTCCAGACGACGTTCGACATAGTTATCCAACTTCCATTTTCCGGTAATTGTATCATACGAAGCCTTATCTGCTATTATCTTGTAAGTCATTTTATTACCTTCAAATTTTTCCAAAGCAAACTTATAAGCCACCTTTCTTTTTATGTCAAAATTTCCGACATAGACGTAGACGCCTCTTTCTATTTGCACATGAATATTGGAGCCAGAACTTTTCGTAAGGCGTTCGATATATTTATCCTTAAACTCGCGTCTTACGGTATCAGTCTTAGGAATCAAGAAGTTACCGAGATAGAAAGAACCTATTGACAATAAAACTGCGGCCATGACATAAGGAAGAAGAAATCTTTTAAAGCTTATGCCGCTACTCAGAATCGCGATAATTTCAGTATGACCCGCCATTTTCGACGTGAAGAAAATAACGGAAATAAAGACAAATAATTGGCTGAAAAGGTTAGAGTAGTACGGGATGAAATTCAGATAATAGTCAAATAATATGGCACTTATGGGAGCGTTTCTTGACAAGAACTTGTCAATGTTTTCATTAAAGTCAAAAACCACCGCAATTGAAATTATCAGTGCGATGGAGAAGAAATATGTCCCAAGAAATTTGCCAATGATATATCTGTCAAGACGTGATATGGGATTGTGTGCGGCAAGCCATTCAAGCACCTTGTTTGGAGCTTGTCTGTTGTCCTTTGTTGTCCTTAGTCTTGTCTTCATGTCTTAGGGTGTTTGTCGGATGTTTAGAGTTTGTTCGGATACGATGTTTATTTACAATCTTTGTCCAAGCTTTTCAATCATTTTGCTCTTCCATATAGAAAAGTCTCCGCCAATGATGTGTTTTCTTGCTTCCCCAACAAGGTAGAGATAGAATGCAAGGTTGTGTATTGACGCTATTTGCATAGCCAATAATTCTTTTGCTTTAAACAAATGATGCAAATATGCTTTTGAATATGCGGTGTCTACGTATGAGTCGCCTTCAATGTCAATAGGTGAAAAGTCCATTTCCCATTTCTTGTTGCGCATGTTCATTACGCCATTTTTTGTGAATAGCATGGCGTTGCGTCCGTTTCTTGTAGGCATCACGCAGTCAAACATGTCGACACCTCTTTCTATCGCTTCAAGAAGGTTCTGAGGCGTACCTACGCCCATAAGATAACGAGGTTTGTCTTTAGGCAAGATTGCATTTACTACTTCTATCATCTCATACATGACATCTGTCGGTTCTCCTACGGCTAAACCGCCTATGGCATTTCCGTCAGCATTTTTGCTTGCTACATTTTCTGCTGCTCGTTTTCTGAGTTCAGGGAATGTGCATCCTTGTACGATAGGGAACAATGATTGGTTGTAACCGTATTTTGGTTCAGTCTCATTGAATCTTTTGATGCATCTGTCAAGCCATCGCTCTGTCAGTCCTAATGATTTTTTAGCATATTCATAGTCGGAGTCGCCAGGAGGACATTCGTCGAACGCCATCATGATGTCAGCTCCGATTGTGCGCTCAATGTCCATGACCTTTTCGGGTGTGAACATGTGCTTTGAACCATCAATGTGTGATTGGAATTTTGCACCTTCTTCAGTCAGCTTTCTGATGCCTGACAATGAAAACACCTGAAAGCCTCCGCTATCCGTCAACATTGGTCTGTCAAAACCGTTGAACTTATGCAATCCGCCTGCTTTCTCGATAACCTCTAACCCAGGACGGAGATAAAGATGATATGTGTTGCCCAATATTATTTGTGCCTTGATGTCATCTTTTAGCTCGTGCTGGTGTACGCCTTTGACACTGCCAAGTGTACCTACAGGCATGAATATTGGAGTAGTGATTTGTCCATGATCGGTGGTGATTACTCCAGCTCTTGCTTCCGTTTTGGAATCGGTATATTGTAATTCAAATGTCATGTTTATTTTTCTTCTTTTTCCTTGATGGTGAAGTCAATAGGGTTCGCTACCTTTTCTTTCGTAAGTGCAATTGAAAGCACATCTATGACATTGTCCACATAGTGGAAGTTAACTCCGTTGACGTATTTTTCGCTTATTTCGCGGATGTCTTTTTCGTTATCCTTGCAAAGGATTATGTCTTTGATTCCAGCACGTTTTGCAGCAAGTATTTTTTCTTTTATGCCACCCACAGGCAACACCTTTCCTCTGAGCGTGATTTCGCCTGTCATGGCAATGTTTGCTCTAACTTTCTTCTGGGTCAAGGCAGATGCAATAGATGTGGCAATGGTTATGCCTGCTGACGGTCCGTCTTTAGGCACGGCGCCTTCTGGCACATGGATATGTATGTTCCAGTTGTCGAATATCTTATTGTCAATGTCAAGTTCGTCAGCGTGCGCCTTTATGTATTCAAGCGCAAGCACTGCCGATTCTTTCATGACATCACCAAGGTTGCCGGTAAGCGTTAGCTTGCCTGCCTTGCCTTTGCTGAGACTTGTTTCAACAAAAAGTATTTCGCCTCCTACGGCAGTCCATGCAAGTCCTGTTACCACGCCAGCGTATTCGTTGCCCTGATATTTGTCGCGCGAATATTCTTTTACGCCGAGGTATTGCTCGATATCATCCGGTTTTACCTCGTTGGTCGGCATATATGAGTTCTTGACGTAGAAAAGGGCAATCTTTCGCAGGAGTTTGGTGACCTTCTTGTCCAGTTCTCTCACTCCAGATTCTCTCGTGTAGTTTTCAATTATATGCTCAATTGCGTTCTTCGAGATTTTGAGAGATTTTTTATCTAAGCCGATGTTTTCCAATGCCTTTGGTATGAGGTGCTTGCGGGCTATCTCGATTTTCTCTTCTGTGAGGTATCCGCTCACTTCGATGAGTTCCATGCGGTCGAGTAGGGGCGCAGGTATGTTCGAGATGTTATTGGCAGTGGCAATGAACATCACCTTTGACAAGTCATAGTCAATGTCTAAGTAGTTATCGTGGAAAGCATTGTTCTGCTCAGGGTCGAGCACCTCCAGCAATGCCGACGATGGGTCTCCGTGTGCCGTCATCTGCGCCACCTTGTCTATCTCGTCAAGAATGAATACGGGATTTGAACTTTTAGCCTTCAATATGCTTTTGATGATACGTCCAGGCATCGCTCCTATGTATGTCTTTCTGTGGCCTCTGATTTCAGACTCGTCGTGCACACCTCCTAATGACATTCTGACATATTTGCGCTTCATCGCCTTTGCAATGCTTTTGCCGAGCGATGTCTTGCCCACTCCTGGAGGGCCGTACAGGCATAATATCGGTGTCTTGAAGTCGCCTCTCATTTTGAGAACTGCCAAGTGCTCCAATATGCGCTCCTTCACCTTTTCCATGCCGTAGTGGTCTTTGTTGAGAACCTTTTCGGCATTCGTAAGGTTGAGGTTGTCGGTTGTGTATTCTCCCCACGGAAGGCTGAGCAATGTGTCAAGATAGTTGTACTGTACCTGGTAGTCTGGGCTCTGTGGAGCCATGTGCTTCAGCTTGTCAATTTCCTTCTTGAATGCCATTCCGACTTCCGGGCTCCAGTCTTTCTCCAGGCTTCTGCTATAGAAGTTCTCTATGTCGTTGTTGCCTGCTTCGCCCAATTCCTCTTGAATGTTTCGCATTTCCTGCTGGAGGAAATATTCTCTTTGCTGCCTGTCCAGCTCCTCGCGAGTTTTCATTTGGATGTTTGCTTTTAATGTCGCAAACTGAAACTCTCTGTTCAGGATAGATAAGAGTTTGTACGCTCTGTCCTTGAGGTTGTTAAGCTCGAGCAGCATGGCGCGTTCCTTATTGTTTATGGCAATATTTGCGCAAAGATAATTGATGAGGAACGTCTTGTTTGTTATGTTCTTAATAGCAAAGGCTGACTCAACATTAGGGAGGTCGCTTGAGCGCATGAATTTGTCGGCAACGTCTTTGCATGCTTCTACAAGCGCGGTGAATTCGCGATCATTCTTGTTCGGAACGACTTCCTCTGCTTTAACTACATGTCCCATGAGATATGCTCCGCTATCGTCAACGTCGCACAGCTCGACTCTTGAATATCCCTGAAGCAGGGCTGTTTTAGTGCCATCGGGCAATACCAAGATGCGCATTACCTTAGCAAGTACGCCTATGGTGTAAAGGTGACTCATGCCTGGTTCCTCCACCTTGTCGTCTTTCTGGCAGAAAACGCCTATGAATTTCTTCTTTTTGTTAGCTTCGTTCAGAAGTTTGAGCGATGAAGCCCTGCCGATATTTACTGGGAGCATGGTTCCTGGAAAGAGCATCATGTTTCTCAATGGGAGTATCGGAACCTTTTCATCCTCAATTTCTGCGTCAAAATATTTTTCATCAAGTCCGTCAAAATCAGCTATTAGAGATATGCTGCCTTCTCTTGGGCTTTCTTCTACTAAATCATCAAACTTAAAGCCTTTCATAATCTGTATGTTAAATTGCTTGTGGCGTTGTATTTTATGTTGTACGATTCTGCTTTGCCTTTAGCTGAGTGCATTATTCATGCATATAAAGCCTTGCAAAGTTACGAAAAATAATGTATTTGCTCATAATTTCTTTTTATGAGCGACA
>JAFPAS010000110.1 GCA_017424205.1 Prevotella sp.
GTTCTTTAGTAAAGCAAATAAAACAGTGACAAGAAAATCAGTTTAACAAAGCAAAAACTGACAAGTGATTTCAGGAAAACACAACATCACTATCGTCACTGCTGCAAAACAACTTGTTTTGGTCTTCAGAACCTATCATTTCGCAAAGCAAAACCTATCATTTCGCAGACCAATTCAACTTGTTTTGCAGCACACTCCCCTACTCGCAATATTTATTTATGTATCTTCAGTCATAAAACCAGTTATATTCCTTAGGATTACATGAAAAATATTATCAAAAAATTACGAAACAAGCAACCAAAAATCTAATAAGCGATTTAGGTTAAGAGAGAGTTTTTTTGTATTTTTGCACCCAGAAATGGAAGATATAAAACTACATATATATTCTGCCGACACGTCTACCATAATAGACTTGTCGTTTGTTGACGGTGGAATCAAAGCAGGCTTTCCCAGTCCTGCACAAGACTACCTGACCGACAGTATTGACCTGAATAAAGAACTGATACGCCGCAAGGAGACAACTTTTCTGGCGCGAGTATCGGGCTCTTCACTTGTGGAGGCAGGAATTTGCGACGGAGACATCGTGGTGATTGACAAGTCGCTCGAAGCCAAAAACGGCGATTTCGTGGTAGCATTCATCGACGGGGAGTTTACGCTGAAAGAGTTTCAGCTTGACGAGGCAAACAACTGCGCCTGGCTCATACCCCACAATAAAGACTTTGAACCGATAAAAGTAACAGCCGAAAATGAGTTCATGATATGGGGAGTGCTCACCTATACAATTAAACAACTGCGAAAGTAATCATGAAACTTTTTGGCCTTGCAGACTGCAATAATTTCTATTGTTCGTGTGAGAGGGTGTTTCACCCCGACTTGCGAAACAAACCCGTTGTGGTGCTAAGCAACAACGACGGTTGCGTGATAGCTCGCAGCGAGGAAAGCAAGGCCTTGGGCATTAAGATGGGCGACGTGTTCTATCAGGTTAAGGATATGCTTGACAAGAATAATGTGGCAGTTTTCTCATCAAACTACAATCTTTATGGCGACATGAGCCGAAGGGTTATGTCGCTGCTCTCCACATATACACCCCAACTAGACATCTACTCCATTGACGAGGCCTTTCTCGACCTAACAGGCATGGGGGATTCTGAACAGCTTAACATCTATTGCAAGAAAATGGTGAGAGACATCACCAAGGGTACTGGCATTCCTATTTCATTGGGCATAGCCCCCACAAAGACATTGGCAAAGATGGCATCAAAATTTGCCAAAAAGCATAAAGGCTATGAAGGTGTATGCATGATTGACTCAGAAGAGAAGCGAGAGAAGGCGCTCAGACTATTTCCCGTGGAGGACGTATGGGGCATTGGGCATAGGCACGCAAAAAAACTGGCATATCACAGCATCCACACCGCATGGGACCTGACGCAACGCAGTGAAAGTTGGATAAGAAAAGAACTTACCGTGACTGGGGTGCGCACATGGAAGGAGCTGCGCGGAGAAAGCTGCGTGTCAATAGAAGAGCTGCCGCATAAAAAATCTATATGCACCAGCAGAAGTTTTTCTGGCATAGGACTCAACAAACTAGAAGATGTGGAAGAGGCCATCGCTAATTTTGCGGCAACATGTTCGCGCAAGCTCCGACAAGACCATATCGTATGCGGAGCGATGACGGTTTTTGCCCACACAAGCCGCTTTTGCACTAACGCGCCACAAAACTATATTTACAGCAACATACACCTTGCCGTTCCCACCAACGACATGCAAGAAATAGTGGCAAACGCAGTGAAAACCCTACGCGAGGCATGGCGTGAAGGCTGTTATCATTATAAGAAAGCAGGCGTAATTGTATGGAACACTTGTGAGGACAATGCCATCCAAGGCAACCTGTTCGACAATGTAGACAGAGAAAAGCAAGCTGCACTTGCCAAGGCTATAGATGAGATAAACCGCAAGAACGGGCATAATACCATCAGAATGGCTGTGCAAGGATACAGCAAGAACTGGCATTTGAAAAACGAATACTTATCCAAACAATATACAACCAACCTAAAAGATATTATTGTAACTAAGATTTAATAACCATCTGAAACTTAAGATACAATAATAAAAATACGAAAATAACTTAAAAGTTTGGCAGAGAGAAAGAAAACGTATATATTTGCAGAGAAATATTTATATAAATAATCAATCAATTAAACAAAACAACATGAAGAAATTTTTTATTATGGCAATGGCGGTAGCTGCCATGAGCTTTACATCTTGTGGAAACAAGAGTCAGAGTGCGGCACCTGCTGACGAGACAGAAGTAAGCACAACCTTAGAAGCAGCAAAGGGTGTGGTAGACCAACTGAAGGAAAAGATTGAAGCTGGTGACAGCCAGGCCATTGGCGAAGCTGTACAGACCGCTGTAAACAAGTTGGCAGAGATGGTGGCCAAGGGTGATACTGAGGCTGCTAAGCAATATCAGGAGCAGATAAAGAACTTCGTAGAGGAGAATGCAGAGAAGATTAAGGAAGCAACTGGCGGTGACGAGGCTGTAAGCAAACTTATCGATTCTTTTGTTAATGTACCAGTAAAGGCTGAAGAGGCTGTTGAGGATGCAAAAGAAGCAGCAGAAGAAAAAGTGGAAGACGCAAAAGAGGCTGTTGAGCAAAAGATAGAAGATGCTAAGGAAGCTGCGGCAGACAAAGTGGAAGAGGCAAAAGAAGCAGCTGCAAAGAAAGTAGAAGAAGCAAAGGATGCAGCTGCGCAAAAGATAGAGGAAGCAAAGAAAAAGGCTGCAGAGGAACTGCTTAAGAAGATGCAATAACCCTGCTATTGCTTTTTTCTGAGCAAGGATTATTCGGATTATACGAAAAAATCTAAGTGTTATAATTTTAACACAAAAGATATAACCATTCGTATAATTCGAATAATTCTTTTTTTTAAATTCAAACACACAGAAATCTATTGACAGATTTAGCAAAATATCGCAATGAATAAATTTTACATGTTTATTCTTCGCTTAAATTATAGTTCTTTATAGTCAATAAGTTAAATAAAGTAATCTTTATTCGCCTATATCCCAGTTTTTTTGTAATTTTGCAACCTGAAAAACAAAAATGATAACATAATGAAAAAAATCTTATTATCAATTCTTATGTTGTGCTCTACCATCTTTGCCATGGCACAGATGATGGATCCAGTAAAAATCAGCTCTGAGCTAAAGATGCTAAAAGGCGCAGAGGCAGAGATTATATTCTCTGCAACAATTGATGCCGGATGGCATTTGTATTCAACAGACTTGGGCAATGACGGTCCAACATCTGCAGCACTGATTGTAAACAAGATGGATGGTGCGGAATTAGTTGGCAAACTGAAGCCTGTAGGCAAAGAGGTTGAGAAGTTTGATAATATGTTCGGAATGAACCTGCGCTACTTTGAGGGCAGCGGTAAGTTCGTACAGAAAATTAAGTTCACAAAGCCCAACTACGACATAGACTGCTATCTTGAGTATGGAGCATGCAACGATGAGATGTGCATGCCACCTTCACAAGCGTCACTCGTAAAAGCAGGCGTGTCACCTGCTGTAGCAGAGACTGCTAAGCCTGCTGCTAAAGAGGTAAAGGCCGAGGAAAAGAAAGCAGAAGAGGCAAAAGTAGAGGAAAAAGAGGCTGAAGCCGTAAAAACAGACACTGCCAAGACTGAGCCACTGCTTGTAGAGACTTCAGATTCTCAAAACCTCAAAGCCTCAAACGATCTTTGGTCTCCTGTAATCGACGAACTGAAGGCTTTTGAGGAAAGTCCTGTAGATTACTCACTGGCATACATCTTCCTTGCCGGACTTATTGGCGGTTTCCTCGCATTGCTCACCCCATGCGTATGGCCAATCATTCCTATGACTGTGAGCTTCTTCCTGAAGCGCAACAAGGACAAACGCAAGGCTATCAACGAGGCCGTAACATACGGTATTTCTATTGTTGTGATATATGTTACGCTCGGTGTGCTTGTTACACTGCTGTTTGGCGCAAGCGCATTGAA
>JAFPAS010000111.1 GCA_017424205.1 Prevotella sp.
GTTGGCATGTCCTGTGTCCTTGTCCTACAATTGAATATTTCAAGGAGTGAAACATGCATAAAAGGTATTGATAACGCCACCGTGGTAGCAAGGAATAAACGAGTGATGAACGTTTAGAGTGTTTAACTAAATTTAGTTGGATATATAATAACTCACAACTTCGCTAATCGCTAAGCTAATATACAGCCTTTGCGTGAGATATTAACCATTCAATCATGTATATTTCTATTGAAATCCGCCCATACTCTTGTGCATTTTATTATGAAGCGCCCGAAATATTCCCTATTTATCATCCTCTCTCCGTCTCAATCGTCCACTATGTCTCAAGGGTAAAAACGTAATAATCTTCCAAGCATCAGATAGTTGTTGTCCCTATCCACATCTATACTTTCTACAAGAGTGGAAAGTTTCTTGCGTAAGGACGGAGTAAGGTTGTCTTTGCCCAGAGCCTCCTGCAATTCTGCCTTTAAGGTCTGCGGAGAGAGGTTGCGAACGTAATAACCACCACTCGAGTGCTTAAGCCAGTATGTACTGGTACCACCCAGAAAATCATTATACACACTGTACTTGCCACCACGCAATGTGCGCTTGTCTATGATATATTCATTGTGTCCATATGTTATGGTTGATTCAAGACCAGACTCCTGCATTCCGTCCATCGTGGTAACGAGGAAACAGGTTGGGTGCTCCAAATAGGAGTGCGGCAATATCCTGTCCTCTGGAAAAGACATTGTAAAGACCGGCTGCAGTATGTTACTCTCCTTTACATAGTGATACAAGGTATCGTTCCTTTGTGGATAATACTCCAATACGGAGAAGTCAAATGCACAGGTATTCTGCCTACTATAAGTTTCTACGCTATAAGTATCGCTCACTTGAAACGGATTGTTCGTCAGTTCACACAGCACATTACCTTTGAAATCCTGTACCCATACAATGTGCTGATTACGTTTCCATGGAATTGAGGCAACGGTTATTTCCTTGCGTTCTCCGTCCACTCGGAACACAGGTTTGCCGTATGTAATCATCTGCTCACCAGGTTGATTCAATGGGATGTAGCCCTGAAACTGCCCCTGCGTGTCATAAACGATTAGTTCGCGTGCCGACCAAGGCATAATGTAAATACGGCTGTGTTTCTCGTCCATATGAACGTCATAAACTTGTCCGTAGTTGCCATGACCATTCCCAGAAGAGCCGATATTGCAAACGAATTTCCCATCGCGAGTAAACAGTTTGAACGGCATATTTCTACTGCTATGGAGCAGGAAATAGTTGTCTGTTACAGACACACCAGTACTTCGCACATAAGCCTCGTCGCTCGTCTCAAGAGGAACAATCTCCAAATCTTCCACAAAATGGCTCAAGGGAAGTGCTATGCTGTCCGTCAACATCTCTGGATGACACACTATCACCGTGTCCCCATCTATCAGCACGCGCTCTGCCACCACCGGTAGTTCATCTATACGCTCACGAATCACCACTCCACGCTCAGCGCAAGAGGTAAATAATACCATTGCTACATTAAAGAAAAAGACCATTCTATTCATTACATATCCTCCTTTACTTAAAACCTCTGTAGGAAATCGTCCAAAGTTTGGCCGTGCAACAAGTCATCACCTATTTTCTCCTTCAGTCTCTGTTTTCTACGGCTTACGGAAGCCTTATTGATACAATAAATATTGGCCAAATCATGCATGCTGACATTGATTTTCAGCAGGCAACAGAAGTTAAGGTCTGAGACATTCAATTGCGGCACAAGCCTTTGCAATCGTGCAGTAAACTGGTCGTACTCCGTATCCATCAGCATACGAATCTCTCTCCACTCACTTTCGTTAATGGCAATGGCCTTGTCGTTTTCCTTCAGTTCATCATTGAGAGAGGGGAGTTTTTTAAACACAGACATCTTCCTTATCAACTGCTCTCGCAATCTGTTGGCTTTCTCTCGCAATCTGCCTAGTTCCTCCGCTTGTCGCAGCAGTTGGTTCTCTTGCTCCGTTTGTATCTGCCTTGCTTCTATCTCCTTCCTCTTCTTTATTTGGAAAAGTAAAACAAAACATGCCGAAAATAAGGAAAGTACAAAGAGCAGTGAGACTATAACTATCACTTGTTGCTGACGACTGATTTTCAGAGCATCTATCTCTGTGGTCAGTTTCAATTCCTTAAAAGCATTGTCTCTGGCCTGTCTGCCGTACGAGGCAAACACCTGACCGATATATCCCGACACATCCTGATGATAGCGATAGGATTGCTCTGCATCCCCTATGGACAGGTAGTATTGCGACAAGTGATACATTGCCTCAGTGGCAAGAAAAAGGTTCTCCGAGCATGCCACTAAATGATAGTACTGCAGCGCAGAATCTTGCTGATGTTTCAAATCGTGCAACTGCGCCCTGTACATATTATGAGCCGCCACATCACTCCGTCTCATATATCTGCGACCATCGTGAAGCATCCGCATCAGTTCGTCATAGCGATACTGCTCATGATAAAGCCTGCGATAGCGCTCTTGCAGATAAGCAAGATATTCCACATCATTAGCTCTCTCTGCCATGGACTGAATAGAATCAAGATAATCCTCGGCCTCATCATATCGTTTCAAATCTAAGAGGTACTCGGCCTTGAGGCACAAAAGATTACGAATCTGTTGCTCCTCTGTATTCATGGCAATACGTTTGTCTATATAGTGTAATGCTGAATCAGCTACACCTTGCCGCCTGAATATTGTTGCCTTCATGGAATAGCACCATCGCATACCAGCGCTGTCACCAGAAAACACAAAGTCTTGATACAGCAGATGCATCAAAGAATCAACCTTCTGAAACTCATTCCTGTAACAATGGTTTGAGACCAACACACTGCGCATCGTCCTCAGATTAGCAGTATCTTTCATCTCCTCGTAATAAGTCATCGTTTCATACAACTGCTCCATTTCTGCCGGAACGCTAGCCAGCATGCAACCGGACATCAGTCTATAGAAGGTGTGTTTCTCCTCTCCCATCAGATTCTTCTCATTAATTTTATACAAGGTCTGCAGAACGCTATCTCTCTCCCCATTCCTATTGTGCCTCTCAGCCTCCAGTAGCCACTGAGTAGTTCTGTTCTGTGACGTGCATGCCGCCATCATCAGCAGTGTAAATAATACAGAAATGTATTTCATGAGATAAAAGAAAAATATAACTATTGGTTTCTGAACGCAAAGATACGACAATATGCTGGTGCGGACAAAAAAAGTGATGTACAATGCATAAGTACTAAACAGCTATAATTCAGCAAAATTACATATAAGCATGATGTACATTTTCAATAATATCAATATTCATACGCTTGATAAGAGATATTACAGGTTTTGAAAGCCATAATGATCCCCAAAAGCATTTCTTTGGTTTTCAAGTCGTGAGGGCGACCCCAAAAGATAGTTTAAGAA
>JAFPAS010000112.1 GCA_017424205.1 Prevotella sp.
ATTACTAATGGCGAAATAAAAAGAACAACGAAATCGTCAAACGTTTTGTATATGAGCATTGCTGAAGTTTCTATATATTTTTGATTTGAAATGGTTACACCTCAATTATTGAATTTACGACATTGCTTATCCATGTAAATACATATTGACTTTTGTATTTTAAGATAAAATCAGAGATTACAGCATCAGTAATAATTTCTATACGGAACACATGTAATCTTTCTTTAATGCGACATGTGCACTTATCTGCACAGCATCTGCACGAAGCGAAACTCGCTAAGCAACAGAAAGTTATGACGCATCTTGCAGATGTGCGGATAATTTAATAAAACAACATCAAAGAGAAGAATAACGATAAAGGTAGTTAACGAACACGGACAGCAAGGATAAATGCGCATAGCGTAAAAACAAAAAATATGGCAGCAGGATATAGCGTGCTGCACAACTCTTCACTGACATAATTCCATTATGTAGCATAGGATAGTCTGGCAGAATCATACAGCATAGGATAGTCTGACAAAAGGTTGTTCAACGTTGTCATAGTTGTCTTTAATATAGCAAGAAGAGAGGGGGCGTCATGCTGAAAAAAAGAAAACGCAGGAGGATAATATTTTAGCGTACTGCAACTATTGCAAATAAAAAAAGCGGCATCTGCAGAAGCAGACGCCGCTTTTGTAATATAATGGGTTTATTTCTCTTAGCATTACTCTGCCGCAAGACGTGCCTTGATGGCAGCTGTCTCTGCCTCGTAGCCTGGCTTCTCGAGGAGAGCGAACATATTCTTCTTGTATGCTTCTACGCCTGGCTGGTTGAATGCGTTAACGCCGAGCAGCTGACCAGAGATGCCGCAGGCAATCTCGAAGAAATAGATGAGCTGTCCGAAGTTGTATTCATCAAGTCGCTCGATAGAGATAAGGATGTTTGGCACACCACCGTCAACGTGTGCGAGACGTGTGCCGAGCTCTGCATTCTTGTTAACCTCGTCAATACGCTTGCCAGCAAGGAAGTTCAGGCCGTCAAGATTCTCTTCGTCAGATGGGAACAGAAGGTTGCGCTCAGGATTCTCTACAGAGATACATGTTTCGAAGATTGTGCGCTCGCCATCCTGAATCCACTGACCCATAGAGTGAAGGTCTGTTGTGAAGTCGCATGATGCAGGGAATATGCCCTTACCGTCCTTGCCCTCAGACTCGCCGTAGAGTTGCTTCCACCATTCTGCATAGAAATGGAGTTTAGGCTGATAGTTGATGAGAATCTCTATCTTCTTGCCGTTCTGATAGAGAGCGTTACGTGTTGCTGCGTAGATGGCAGCTGGATTCTCTTCGAAAGGTACATCTACACCGCACTGTTTCTCCATTGCCACTGCACCTGCAACGAGCTGGTCGATATCGATACCTGCACATGCTATAGGGAGAAGACCTACTGGTGTGAGCACAGAGAAGCGTCCGCCTACATTGTCAGGAATGATGAACGAACGATATCCCTCCTTATCTGCACATGTGCGTGCAGCACCCTTAGCTGCATCAGTTACGGCTACGATAAGATCCTTTGCAGCTTCCTTACCCACCTGAGCCTCGAGCTGAGTCTTGAGAAGACGGAAAGCGAGAGCTGTTTCTGTTGTTGTACCAGACTTAGAGATATTGATAATAGCGAATGTCTTACCCTTGAGATATTCTGTAAGTTCAGAGAGATAGTCTTCGCCGATGTTGTTTCCTGCGAATACTACAGCTGGAGCGCCCTCTTCCTTTACAAGCCATGCGAATGAATTCTGCAGACCTTCTATCACTGCCTTTGCACCAAGGTAAGAACCACCGATGCCTGCAACAACGATTACTTCTGCCTTCTGACGGAGGTCAGCAGCAACAGCCTTTACCTCTGAAAGAAACTCTGGTGTGATAGATGTAGGCAAGTGGAGCCATCCGAGGAAATCATTTCCTGGTACTGTGCCTTCCTCCAGTCCTTTCTGTGCTGCTAATACCTGCTCCTTAAGAGCCATGACTGCGCCTGCAGGTAGGAACTGCTGCGCCTTTGTAATGTCTAACGAGATGTTTTTCATAAATTATATATTTAAGTTTGATGTTTTGTTATTTTAATGAGAACGGGGACGATGACGATAACGACAACTCTCTTTGCCAGCATGTGCTATTCGCGCACCAAACAGTATGAGTTTCTCCCGTAGTATTTTTGACGTACGCTACTCATGCTGACGAAGTTTTGCTTTCCGTTTTCACCTTTCTGTTTTTCACTCTATCCCTCCATCAGCTTGCGATAGCGTGGACGCTTTATCTCGTCTGTGCCGAGACGCATAGCCTTGTTGATTTCGTAGTCAGAGTAGCTGCCTTCGAAGAAGAATACCTCTCCGTTGCCCTCGAATGCGAGGATGTGTGTACAGATACGGTCGAGGAACCAGCGGTCGTGAGAGATTACAACAGCACAGCCGGCGAATGTCTCCAAGCCTTCTTCAAGCGCACGCAGTGTGTTTACGTCGATATCGTTGGTTGGCTCATCGAGAAGCAGCACGTTGCCTTCCTGCTTGAGAGCAAGAGCAAGCTGCAGTCGGTTACGTTCACCACCTGACAGCACTCCGCAGAGTTTTCCCTGGTCGTTGCCTGAGAAATTGAAGCGGCTGAGGTATGCACGGGCATTGACGTCCTTACCGCCCATGCGGAATGTTTCTGTGCCCTGTGACACTACATCATAGACAGTCTTATTCGGATCGATGTCCTTATGCTGCTGGTCAACATAAGCCAGCTTTACAGTCTCACCAACCTCAAATGTGCCGCCATCAGCATTCTCCAGTCCCATAATCAGGCGGAAGAGTGTTGTCTTGCCTGCACCGTTCGGACCGATAACGCCGACGATGCCGTTAGGAGGAAGCATGAAGTTGAGGTCGTTGAACAGAACTTTGTCGCCGAAGGCTTTAGAGACGTGCTCGGCATTAAGAACTTTATTGCCGAGGCGTGGGCCATTCGGTATGAAGATTTCAAGTTTCTCCTCACGCTCTTTCTGTTCCTGATTGAGCATAGCGTCGTAAGAGTTAAGACGTGCCTTGCCTTTAGCCTGACGCGCCTTCGGTGCCATGCGTATCCACTCTAACTCGCGCTCCAGAGCCTTACGGCGCTTAGAGGCTGATTTTTCCTCCTGTGCCATGCGGGCTGTTTTCTGGTCGAGCCATGAAGAGTAGTTGCCCTTCCATGGAATGCCCTCGCCACGGTCGAGTTCGAGAATCCACTCGCTGACATCATCAAGGAAGTAGCGGTCGTGGGTTACGGCGATAACCGTACCCTCATATTGCTGCAGATGCTGCTCAAGCCAGTCGATTGACTCGGCATCGAGGTGGTTGGTAGGCTCGTCGAGAAGAAGCACGTCGGGTTTCTGAAGCAACAGACGGCACAGTGCCACACGGCGGCGCTCACCACCAGAAAGCTTGTCGACTGCCCAGTCGCCTGGAGGACAGCGCAGCGCATCCATGGCACGCTCAAGACGTGAGTCCATATTCCATGCGTCGGTAGAGTCAATGATATCCTGCACCTCTGCCTGACGCGCCATAAGCTTATCCATCTTGTCTGGGTCAGAATAATACTCCTCAAGACCAAACTTTACGTTTATCTCGTCATACTCCTTCCGTGCGTCGTATACATACTGTACACCTTCCTGAACGTTCTCTTTGACTGTCTTTGTCTCGTCAAGCGGTGGGTCCTGTGGCAGATAGCCCACAGAATAACCAGGGCTCCACACTACATCGCCCATTGTAGGCTGCTCTATGCCTGCTATAATCTTCATAAGTGTAGATTTACCTGCACCGTTCAGACCTACAATACCTATCTTCGCTCCATAGAAAAACGAGAGGTAGATGTTTTTAAGTATCTGTTTTTGATTCTGCGGAATGATTTTGCTCACTCCGACCATTGAGAATATTACTTTTTTATCGTCTACTGTAGCCATTATATATAAGGGTTAAATGTTTTAGATTTATTGATCATGAAATAGGAATACATCTATTGATGAAAGCGAAGCTTTGCTATTCTTACTTCCATTCACTTGTGTCAAGATAGCCTTCCATCGCTTCTTCAACATTATCTGGGAAATTACAGAAGAAGTCGTAACCTGTACGGGCTTCCAACTCGTTAATAGTTATCATATAGCGCTGCAGGTCCTTGCTGTTATCTGGCTTATGCTCTGCCCAGAATGCCATGCCGGAATAAAAGCCTGAGACAGTCTTCTTTACTACTGCCATAAAGAAATATTTTGGCACAGGCATGCGCAATGCTGCATTGCTTGCTCCTGTAGCTGGATTTTTCTCAAGCGTGCCTGGCTGCGTCTTGCCGTTTATGGTTACATCATACAATGTACCGCCCTTGCAGACATACAGAGTGCCATTGTTTGAGACTGTCATATCACGCCATGTACGCAAACGCATCTCCATCGTTGCCCATACCTTAGCATTGAAGCTATTGACCTGCGGATGCATATTAGATAGATAGAACGTCTGCCCATTGACATTCATAGAGCATATACGATCTTCTGACGCACAGATGTGACCGCGGTCATATCCTGATCCACGGAAGTCAGACAACTCAGTACGCCATTCTACAGGAATCTCAGGGTCTGCCTGGAATGGGTCGCCATCCCAATACTGTCCCTGCCATCTCACTCCTCGATCCCAGTCGCTGCGAGTCCAACCTTTATAGCTATTGGCTTTGGTCCACTCCCAGCATGTCCAACGCTGAGCACGATGAACACAGTCCCATTCTATTGAGTAGTTTACACCGATATTGTCATCAACACGACTGACAAGTATATAGTTGTTGCCTCGCTGCACTTGCGGCATTTCAAGGTTAATAGCATATTGCCCTTTCTCTGTCGTATTAGCATTGACATTGGTATTCTTTCCTGACGTGCGGTCATCTGCATCACTACCACAGGAAGAGAGAAGATACGAAAGCAAGAGAAAGAAGAAATATAGTAAATTCTTCATCTTTACAACTTAAAATTCTTTATTCTGCAAAAGTACATAATTTATTTGAAATATCCAAAGGAATAGAGAAAAAAGAATGAAAGCACAAGATAGTATGCATAGCTGTGTCAGATTTCCACATGACACATACTTAAAAGCATTCAGCTCTGTCTGGCATAATGACCAAACAGAGCTGAATGAAATATAAAAGATACAGTGATTTACTGCTTCACTAACTTAGCGTCATCAATCAGAATGTCCTGTGACTCAGAATAGTTTGAATTCTTTGGATTCATGATTACAAGGCAGACTGTTGTCTTCTCCGAAAGTTCGAATGTATAAGATACCTGTGTCCAACCCGTTGTAAGGTTTGCATAGTCACCATATACATAGGTTCCTACTGTACCATTTTTAACAGGCACATAGCCTGGACGTGTCTGAGAGTTACCACCCTTTGTTGCCTTCGCCCAGAAAGAGAATACATATTTACCTGCCTCAAGCTCAGTTTCTTTGTATCCGAGACGCTTATTGCTTGAAGTAACATAGCCTACAGATACTGAATACTGTCCGCTATGAGCGTCTGTGCTCTGCTTCAGCGTTGCATTGCCTGCGGTAGATGCAGTCTTCCAGTTCACTGGCAGACCGCCGCTCCATGATTCGAATGTACCATTAGACAGCAGGCTGCCCTCGTCTGGAGTTGTGCCATCGCCGCCGGTGTTATCATTGCCACCACCTGTATTGTCGTCGCCGCCAGGTGTTTCACCGCCGCCATCACCAGCTGGTTCACTCTTGCCGTTGAGTGAATATATATAGCTCTTGTTTGCAACAGTTTCTGGAGTATTACCCATGTAGTTTGTAACCTTTCCGTAGATAATTACCTCATCGCCTACTTTAATATTGTCGCCAGCAGTATACTTCTTGTTTCCAAGATAAAGCGCACGGTAAACATAGAACTGGTCTGTTGATGTGCCATCGTCTGAGATGTAGAATGTAGCATTGCCGTACTGTGTACCGAACTCTTCTCGTATTGAAGAAATCTTACCCTTGATGTATACTTCCTTGTCTGACTCAACACCATTTGCAAGAGAAGATGCATACTGGTTTGCAGCAATGCTATTGAATGGATTAGCGAGTGAGCCATCGCCCTTTGGTTCGCCTGTAGGAGCAGCACCAGGTCTGTTGCCAATCTCTTTTCCACCGACATTAGCATATACAACACTCTTTACACCTGTCTGGCCGAAATATTTCTCGATATTACCACACAAGACAACTTCCTTGCCGAGGTGTGCCTTATTCTCGCTCAGGTTAAGGCCGCTACGGATAACGCCAGAAGGCAACTGCACTGGCATGCAATTAGTCTTAACAGTCTCTGTCGGAGTGCTTGCTATAAGAAGGTTTGTCAATACTGTACATGTATCAGCACCAAGCAC
>JAFPAS010000113.1 GCA_017424205.1 Prevotella sp.
AAATATCATCTACAAAAGATGGTACGGTATACTATTCTTTAAGTTATATAGACGAGGACGGCTTTCCAATTCCTACAGGATTGCCTAAAATCGTTATTCTTAAAGATAACACGCTAAAACTTGTTTTTGGAATTGAGGCATTAGACTTATTAGACGGCTGACAGTATGCGGCCGTTATTATATAGAGCAAATATAGAGCAAATCCCAAAACTGAAGATTCTAACTTATGGCATTATTTACTCGATTTCCTCACAGAGGAGGAACAGGTTATTTGGCTTTACATAACTCTAAAATTAATAATCATCATTGCTCTTGTTATCAGAATAATAGGATAAGCCTATCAAATTAGATAAATATTGTTAACTAAAAGCAAAATACAAACAAACAATTTGGAGTAACAAGATAATTTTGTAACTTTGCAAACGGAGATTTCAAATCCACCAGGGTTCTTAACGCAAGTCGGGGGCAAAGCCGCTGTGAACTAAGTGCTAAAGGCTGAGACGCCTTTAGGGCGCATAACAAAGGGGCTTTTAGCCCCTTTGTCTTTTTCTAACCTTATTATTTTCGATATCATCATGGGACATCTCAACGACCTTCCCATATTTGTTGATTGGCTCCATATTTCCATATGGTAGGTTATTTCTAAAAAAATATTCTATTGTTTCGTTCCCCCTGGCAGTTTTAAACAAAAATCGCCAAAGAACATATGGATATTCTTTGGCGTTTTTAGTATATTATATATGTGTATAATCTTAGAATTTTGTTTCTCCTTCTACGTATTCCTGCAGCAGGAGGTGGTCGCCGTCAAACACGGCGTATGTGAACTGTGAAATCCAGTCACCGAGAATCATCATGCGTTTCTGCGCAGTGAGCATGAGGTCGAGCTCGATATGCCGGTGTCCGTAGACAAAATAGTCTACGTCAGGGTGGGAGATCATATACTCTTTTGTGTAAATCACAAGGTGCTCGCGGTCTTCGCCCATATATTCTGGTTCTCCCGAAGAATTGAGCGCGCTGATGGTGTTGCCGTTGAATTGTGTTCCTTCTGCCCCTGCTGCATGCTCTATAGCTTGCTGGTTTTTATGGCGTTTCATGCGTGAGTGTTTTGCCCATGACATGCCGAACCACATAGACAGGCGTGGGTGGAGCATGGAGAACAGGCGTTGACATGTTGGGTTATGAAACACTCCTCTTATGAACTTGAACTGCTTGTCAGGGTCGCCGAGTCCGTCACCGTGTGCAAGGTAGAACACCTTGTTATATATTTCCACTGTTTCTGGCTTACGATGGAGTGTTACTCCGCATTCTTCTTCCAGATAACCGTACATCCAGATATCATGGTTTCCTGTGAAATAGTGAACTTCAATTCCCATGTCTGTCAGTTCGCTGATTTTTCCAAGAAAGCGTGTGTATCCTTTTGGTACAGCGTATTTCCATTCATACCAGAAATCGAACATGTCGCCAAGCAGATATATCGCTTTTGCCTGCGACTTGATGGTGTCAAGAAATCTGACAATGCGTCGCTCCTGCATACGTGGATGCTCAATGCCCCATGATCCTAGATGTGCATCGCTCAGGAAATATACTTTATTCATGTCTCGTGTGATTTGTTGTGTCTGATAATATGAGCCTATTCGAAGCCAAGCTCTATCCTTGCTTCTTCTGTCATCATGCTTTTGTCCCACTCAGGCTCAAACACCATATTAATATTTGCAGATGATACACCCTGCACAGCTTCGACTTTAGTTCTGACATCTTCTAAAATGAAATCAGCAGCTGGACATGTTGGCGCAGTGAATGTCATATCTATATCCAGAGTTCCGTCGTCCTGCAGGTCTATCTTGTATATCAGTCCGAGGTCGTAGATGTTTACAGGTATTTCTGGGTCATAAACAGTTTTCAGTACTTCTACGATACGCTCTTCTGTTTTTGTCTTTTGCTCGATGCTTATATTGTTGTTGTTCTCTTGTGACATATGTTCTTTCTTGTTGATATTGTGAAAAATGAGGGAGTCTGATAGACGAAAAAGGCAAGTGTGCTGATTGTTCGGAGATTATTTGCGTCTCGCTATAAACCAGCCTCTTTTCAAGCTATAGTTTCCCCTCCTGATTATAACTATAGTAACTGCCGTCAGAAATTATGATGTGATCAGCCAAATGTATGCGTAATGTTTTCAGTCCCTCTTTCATGTGCCTTGTCAGCCTGTCGTCTTCTCCAGAAGGACGGGGATTACCAGAAGGATGGTTGTGGATAAGTATTATTATGGTAGCATTGTTAAGTATGGCATGCTTGGCAATGATCCTTATGTCTACAGCAGTTTCCGTCATGCCGCCCTGCGATATTCTTATGGGGTTGCCGATGAGTCGGTATTTGTTGTTCATCATCAGTATCCAAGACTCCTCCCGTTTTAAGTCTTGCATCTTGGGTAGCATGAACTGATAGATGGAATCAGGGTCTGTAAGTGTGATATTGTCTCGTGTGTCCTCTTCCTGCCTTCTTTTCCCCAATTCACATGCGGCAAGCAGTGTTATAGCTTTCGCCTCGCCAATACCGTTGTACAGCATCAGTTCTTCTGCGCTTTTCTGCCCGAGAATTTTTAATGAGTCTCCGCAGTCGTACATGAGCCGTCGCATGAGATCGACGGCACTTTCGTGAGCGGAACCAGAACCAATGAGTATTGCGAGTAGTTCGGTGTTACTCATTGCGCTGGCGCCTTTCTTGAGCATTTTCTCTCTTGGGCGGTCGTCTTCATCCCATTGGTTTATGCTCATTTTCTTTGCAGGTTCATCCTTCGCTGCATGTATTTCCTTTACCACCCAGTGATTTGTCTGTTCTTCCATGCCAATGATGTTTTCTCCTTGAAAGGAGCGTTATTTGTAGAATGTCTTGTCGAATGCATGAAATTCATCTTTGCCCAGTATGCATCGCTGCCACCATGCGTATATGAAACCGCATCCATATCCAAGAAGTTGCACGAAGGCGGCAATAATGCTTCTTGCTCCGATGCTGACAGACTTGTACTGTAGGCTTGAGTCAGCGAATATCAGCAGAGAGTATAGTAGTATTGGTAGCCATGGTGCGGCACACAGCCAGTACCATCTATGTAAAGGGTCGGGGCCTGGTCCGTAGACCATCAGCATACGTCCTATGAATGATGTCACGAGCAGAGCGGCAATACCTATAGTAAATAGCGTTGGGAGCATGTGAACAAGCTTCATCGTTCCGGGATGTCTCTTTTCCAGATTGATTCGCGCAATGCCGCTATTGTACACCTGACGCCAGAATTTCTTGTAGTCTGTACGCCTTTTATGCCATACCCATGCAGTAGGGAAGAGTAGTGCGGTGTAACCTGCTTCGATAATACGATAGGAAAAGTCAATGTCTTCGCCGAAACGCATTTTCGAGAATCCTCCCAGTTTGAGATAGACATCACGCCTAATACCCATATTATACGAACGTGGGAAGAATTTATCCAGTTTTTTCTTGCCGCCGCGG
This sequence comes from Prevotella sp., assembly GCA_017424205.1. GTDB lineage: Bacteria > Bacteroidota > Bacteroidia > Bacteroidales > Bacteroidaceae > Prevotella. Next base: position 3,496 of record JAFPAS010000113.1, read on the forward strand.
ATACCACCTGTAGTGAAGAAAGCTGTCATGGAATATGATATTGCCTTCTGTGTAGGTGTGAAAGACTCATGCGACGCATCTGGTCCGCCGAAAGCATCACATGGATGCTGTCGTAACTCATGAGTAACAGACTCGATGTATGTCTCGGGAAGAACAACGTCAGAGTCTAAAATTATCAAAAAAACTCCAGAGGCCCGCTCAGCGCCGTAGTTGCGGCTCTGACCAGGTCCGGAGTTTTGTTTGTTATAATAGTGTATGTCCAGTTTGCCTTTATATTTCTGACAAACATCTTTGCATGGTATTGTCGACCCGTCTTCAACGATTATCACCTCAAATCCCTTCTCTGTTTGGTGCGTCAGACTGTCGAGCAATTCGTCAATTTCGTCAGGACGGTTGTAAACTGGTATGATAAGACTATAGTTTAATTCCATGTATGCTTATCCCAGTGCAATATAGTATGAGCGGATTTGGGTGAAAGCAGGTGCTTCGTCTCCACCGTGCCCATTCTAAACTGCATTTTTTATGTGTTATTAAGAAAACAACAGGCTGCAAGACTGGATGTCATGCAGCCTGACGCTTTATTGTCATGTAGTCTTGTAGATTATTCTTTTACGCGCTGAACGTAACTTCCGTCACGTGTGTCAACAATAATCTTGTCGCCTTCTTTGCAGAAGAGAGGTACCATTACAGTAGCACCAGTCTCTACAGTTGACTTTGTAAGTGTGTTTGTTGCAGTATTGCCTTTTGCTCCTGGCTCCATGTAAGTGATTTCAAGAGTTGTCTTGATTGGCATTTCTGCTGTGAGGATAGTTTCTGTTGATGCGTCAGAAACAACTTCAACAACGTCACCCTCTTTCATGTACTCGCTTCCGATAACCATTGACTTGTCAATGTTTACCTGGTCGAATGTCTCCTGGTTCATGAATACAGCATCTTCTCCGTCCATATAAAGGAACTGGTATGGACGATGCTCAACGCGTACGTCTTCAAGAGCCTCGCCAATATTGAAACGCTTCTCAATAACATATCCTGATACCACATCCTTCAGTTTTGTACGCATGAATGTGTTTCCCTTACCTGGCTTTACGTGCAGGAACTCAATTACAACAAGCAACTTGCCGTCAAGGCGAATTACTGTTCCGTTTTTGATGTCTTGTGATTTAATCATCTTCTTGTTCTTGTTATTATTATTGTTTGATTAAGTTCTATATATAAAAGATGTTTTTTGCCAAATCTGGTTGCAAAGGTACTATATTTTTATTAAAAAACACTTATTTTTCAATGAAAAGTGCTTAAATTCTTGCTTATTTAAAATAATTTATGTACTTTTGCATCCCGAATTGTTGAAAATCAATAAATAATTAGATAAAATATGAAAAGAACATTTCAGCCACACAATCGCCGTCGCGTTAACAAGCACGGATTCCGTGAGCGCATGAAGACTAAGAATGGTCGTCGCGTTCTCGCATCTCGTCGTGCTCAGGGTCGTAAAAAACTTACTGTTTCTGACGAAAGACACGGTAAATAATTTTACGCGAATCTACGCTTTATGGCGTACGAACAGGCAGCTGAAGACATGTCTTTGGGCTGCTTTTTTTTTGCCTGTATTTTTCCTCGGCTTTTATGTGGTCTATGTTGTTTTTGTTAGATTGCAT
>JAFPAS010000114.1 GCA_017424205.1 Prevotella sp.
AGTCAGTAATAATAATACTTTCTTCATTTTATTCCTGTTGTTTTAGTGTTTCTATAATTACTTTGCATTCATCTAAAAAAGGTATAAAAAACTACACCTTCATCACATATTCCTTATACAGAGTGGAGCGTCCGCCGTAACCTTCTTTCTGCATGCAGAGGGATGAGTTGAGTATGGTACCGGCGTGTTCGGTGCTGATGCCGAAGTCGAGGTAGTCGTGCTGTCCTTCGCTGGCGAAGCGGCGGATAAGGGAGAGCATGAGGAAGTCCATGGCGTTTGTCTGCTTGCCCTCTTCTGACGCTGAGATATACTGTGTGTGTATGACGTGTGGCGTGATGTAGAGCACAGTTCCTGCTACGACAGTGCCGTCGGGCGAGAGGACTGTGGCACACACGATGCTGTCAGGGAATCGGCTCTGCAGCAGCTCCATTTCTGCAAGCGTATGTACAGGACGCACGCCGTGGCTGCTCATGAGATTTGTTTCGAGCAGCGGCCAGAAGGTGTTGAGCGGAGTATTGTAGCTGATGGTGTATCCCTGCGCGGCAAGTTTATTGCAGTATGTCTGCTTGCGCTTGCTTGCTATGCTTGTGTTGCGCAGGTTGACGGTGGTGGAGAGGCTGACGGCAGAGAGCTGCGCCCCGTTGCGCCAGAGCCAGTATTCGTCTTCCTCTGAGGGGTGAGCATGATAGATGTGCGGCAGTGGCTTGTAGCGCAGTGCAGCAAAGCCGTTCTGCTGCATATAGCTGATGATGAGTGCGAATATCTCCTCTACCGCTTCGGCATGCAGACGCGTGTGCATGATGAGTCCGCCGTATGTAAGTCCCTGATGGGATATGAGCATGCGAAGCCCTTGACCGTTGTCGTTATATATCTCATTTGCTGGCAGCGCGGCTACGAGATTTCCCTTGCTGTCATGGAAGAGCAGCGAGTGGTCAGTGAACCGCTCGCTATGGTAGTCCATATACTGTCGGAAGAACAGGAAAGTGGCGTTACGGGCGTTACGGACGAGCGTGTCCCACGCCTCCTGGTCATGGTGTGTATATCGCCTTATATTCATCATAGTCGTAGATATAGTCGTCTTCGGTGTAGTGTTCAGAAGCCAGCACCATGCATACGGCTCCCGAAGAGAAATCTTCGAGTGTTCGCCATACGCCCGGTGTAATGATGAGTCCCTGCCACGGGTGGTTGAGCAGGATGCGCCGTTGCTCTACACCGTTGTCGAGAACAACGATGAACGAGCCGCTTGTGGCTACGAGCAACTGGTAGAGCTGCTTGTGAGCGTGTCCGCCTCGCGACTCTCCGCCTGGCACATCGTACGTCCAGTAGACGCGCCGTATGTCAAACGGCACGGTGTCGTTTTCCTCTGCAAAGGTGAGATTGCCTCGTGGGTCGGTAATTTTCGGCAGAGTAATGATTCTGCACTCGTCGAGACTGGTTATGTTTTTCGTTTCTTTCATTGTCAGGTCAGATGTATACGTGTCAGGTTTGGCAGCGTAGCATTGCGCCAAGTTCTGCTATTTCAGTTATTTGGCAATAATTCACTGCAAATTTACATCTTTTTTTTGTAAAATAGAAAAAAGTCGTTATCTTTGCATTAAAATCAGGTGTGTTATGAGTAAAAACGAATGCAAATGACATGCTGAAGGGCATGCGAGACACCTTTCGGCCGTATAGGAACGTATTGTTCAGCACACCGATGTGAGTCGGCAGCGTAATATGCAATGCTGCATGACACAAGACATTAACTATCAAAACTAACCAGGTATCATCTACCGAACGATACTATGCACATGCTACGAACACTCATACTTTACTTATTGCTCGCCATATGGTGTGTTGGCACTTATGCACAGTCAGTGTATGAGGTGCAGACATACGACGATGCGACATCAAACATACAGGAGATTGACCGCATGGCGCAGGACAAGACGGGATTCATCTGGCTTTCTACCTGCGACGGCTTATACCGCTTTGACGGCTACAGGCTGCGCAGCTTCCGCCCGACAGAAGACGAGGGGGTAAATATCGGCAGCGACGATATTGACCGCATGCATGCCGACGGCAATGGCAATCTGTGGTGTGTGATAGATAACCGTGCATATATGTTCAATACTCGCTCGCTTGTATTCCATGATGTGCAGAAGAATATAGAGGAGCAGCACGGCAGAACGTTTGTCGTGCGCAATATCCGCCCTGTTACTGACAAGGAGATGATTCTGCTCTGCGACGACGGCATAGCCGTAGCGGTGAGTGCGGCTAATGCTGGGAAGACATCAAAAGTCATTATCGACGAAGGCAGTGGCAATGTCGATGTGAATGTGAAGGACGGCGAGGCATGGCTGATAACAGCGAAGGGAAGATACATATACAGCAAAGGTGAGTGCAAGCCTACCAGCCGCGAGTATGTCGGTGTTGTTCCAGACAATACGTTCCATATTGACCGCTTCGGAAAGAAATGGCAGTGGACAGACATTGATGCGCCAGGATTTGAGCGTGCACGCATGATATTCAAGGACAATCAGGATAATGTGTGGTATTTCTACGATCGCCATCTGGTCAGAATATCGTTCCATCCAGTGACATACACACGTCTTGAAAACGAGACGCAGCCTATGCGATGCGCCATGCTCGACAGCAAGCAGCGCACATGGGTGGCTAACAGAGTGAACAAACAGATTGCCATATACGACAGCAGCAACCAGCTGGAGGGATATCTCGCACCCGACGGCACAATCAGCAAGAAGCCGACAGCATTCCTGTCGCTTGCCTATGCTATGCTCGAAGACTCGCACGGCTCTATATGGATAGGCACAAAGCCGCACGGACTATACCGCCTCAGAGAGAAATCAGGCGGGGCATACGAGATAACAAACTACCGGAAGGAGAACTCTGCGCTGCACGATAACGAAATCATCAGCCTCACAGAAGACAAACACGGCAGAGTGTGGGCATGCGGATTCCGCGAAGGACTGATATGCGTGAGCGACGTAGACAAAGATCAGCCAGTATTCAGTGCCATACCGAATGCTGTGCAGAAGATGACAAACACGCAGGTGAAATTCCGCAACATCATTACGACAAAGAACAATGCAATCATCGCTGCCACATCAGCCGGACTTGCCGTGTATAACATCGGACTGCCGGTAAAGCGTCTGCAGCAGGGCAAAGGCATCATGCTCCACCAGAAAGAGGCTGGACGCCCGTCGAGCCTGGGCAGCTCACTGCTGAAGATGGTGATGCAGACAACTGACGGAAAGATATATATATGCACCCAGGACAAAGGCATCGACCTGCTCACATCAGACAATATCTTTGCCGAAACACTGACATTCAGACATTATAACACTGCCAGCGGATTCCCGTCAAACTATCCGAAGTCAATCACAGAGATTGACGGAACGCTGTGGGTCACTGCGCTCAATACTTTGATAGAGTGGCATCCAGACAAGCCGCTGCCTACCGGAGCATCAACCAAACTCTTTATCAAAGGAAGCGACTTTGCCGAGTGCAGCCCTGTACGTCGTGCCGACGGCACATGGATATGCGGTGTGCTCGATGGTGCGATTGCCATGGATATGAGGTATCTCGGTGAGATAGGTGCAGGCCAGCAGACCAGCAGTTTGCCGATAGTTATCACTTCGACAGTGGACAGCGACACGATATGTCTGGGAAAGAACGAGCGAACACTCTCGCTGAGTTTCGCTACGCTCGACTATGGCGATGTTAATAAACTCAACTATGCCATCCGTCTGCTGCGCGACAATAAGGGTGAATGGCAGTATCTCGGACAGGCGCACGACATGGTGTTCCATAATCTTGAGCCTGGCGAATATCTGCTGCAGATACGTGCAACCAACTCTTCAGGAGAATGGATGGGCACAGAGCGCAATGTGAAGGTGATAGTGACACCGAAATTCAAGGAGACCACAGTGGCGCAGTTCCTTATGGCGCTTATTGTGGTGCTGATACTTATTGCGGCTATGTATATCTGGCGATATGTCAAGCAGCTCGACCAGAAACACCGTGAGACGCTCGACGCATATCTGCAGCTGCTCAATCACAATCAGACGCAGACCGACAAGGAGCATGAGGAGTACCGAATGCAGCTGCTGGAGAATGTGCGTGTAGAGCCGCAGAACGATAAGTTCATAAAGAGCATAGTGGAATACATCGACATGCACATTAGCAATGCCGACATAGATATCGACCAGATGGCGCAGCATGCTGCCGTCAGCCGAAGCCATCTCAATCATAAGCTTAAGCAGATTCTCGGCGTCACACCGTCAGAGATGATTCGTGAGGCAAGAATAAAGCATGCCTGTCTGCTGCTGCATGACCCTAACCGCTCTATCAACGATGTGGCTTACGCCTGCGGATTTGCAGACCCGAAATACTTCAGCAAATGTTTCAAGGCATCAACAGGCGTGTCGCCTACAAAATACAGGCTTACGAGAATGTAGCCGGTATGAGCTATTCTGCAAAGCAAGATTACAGATCATACAGCAGAAAAGCGGCAACATGGGGAAATAACGATAGTAATAAACAATAACGTACTGAAGGGGCAAGCGCAATGCGTTCATAGCCCAAGGCAAGCGAAGTGGCAACTTGGGGAAACTCAGTAAAAAGAAATTAGGGTGGCAAAGAACCGAAGTTCTTAAGCCACCCTTTATGGTTTATTTGTTATGTTGTTCTTTCGTGAAGAATTGCCAGATTACTTTATGTACTCAGCAAAGTCTGTCAGATGCATATCGCCCTTGCGGCGCAGCGTGTCGTGCATAGCGAATGCTGCAGGCAGACAGTGGCGTGTGTGTCCTCCTGTTGCGATGTTGAGATATTCGCGGAGCAGCGGACGGTAGTCAGGATGAGCGCAATTATTGATTATCTCGTGAGCGCGCTGTATTGGGCTCTTTCCTCTGAGGTCAGCCACACCCTGCTCTGTCACGAAGACATTGATGTCGTGTTCTGTATGGTCGTGGTGTGAAACCATAGGCACGATAGACGAGATGAGTCCGCCCTTAGCAGTTGATGGGCAAGTATAGATTGAGATATATGCGTTACGCTCGAAGTCGCCTGAGCCTCCCACACCGTTCATCATGTTTATGCCTGAGATGTGTGTAGAGTTAGCATTGCCGAAGATATCCACCTCGATGGCAGTGTTTATGGCAATCACACCGAGTCGGCGTATCACCTCCGGATGATTTGAAATCTCTGACGGACGCAGCACAAGGTGGTCTTTCAGATAGTCTATATTGTCGTAAACCTCCTTCAGACACTCGTTGGTTACAGAGAGCGAGCAGGTTGATGCGTCCTTCACGCGTCCCTCGAGCAGCATAGGCACGATGGCATCCTGCAGCACTTCGGTGTATATGTTGAAGTTTGGCACCTGCGGGTCTGTGCCCAGCGCAGCGAGTATGGCGTTGGCTGTAGTGCCCACACCGCTCTGCAGCGGCAGGAACTCTGGCGGTATGATGCCGCGCTTCATGTCGTTTACGAGGAATTGTGCCACGTTATGTCCAATCTGTGTTGTCACAGGGTCCTCGCCTTTGAATCCGCGTGCTTCGTCAGGTATGTTACATTCCACTACGCCCACAATCTTCTTAGGGTCTATCTCGACGTATGTCTTGCCGACACGGTCAGTCACCTTTGATATCATGATAGGCTGGCGGTATGGTGCGTCAAGCGGTTCGTATACGTCGTGCAGCAGACCAGCATTTGGGTCGTGGAACGCATTGAGTTCGAGAATCACCTTGTCGGCGAGACGTGCCACAGTAGGCGAGATGCCTCCTGCTGATGTGAGATATGCCTTGCACATATTCTCGCCTTCCTCTATTGCACACACCTCGATAATAGCCACGTCAACCTTTCCGTAGAATCCGTAGCGTATCTCCTGTGCCATGTGGCTCAGATGCAAGTCGTTATATGTCACCAGACCTTTGTTTACAGCCTTGCGGAAGTCGCCGTTGGTGGTATATGGTGCACGATAGCCGATGGCATCAGCCTGTGTCAGAACACCGTCGGTGCTCTCGCCAGTTGATGCTCCGGTAAGCAGATTAACCTTAAATTCGCGTCCGGCAGCGTGCTCTTCTTCTGCAACCTTTGCCAGTTCGCGTGTCACAGCCTTTGGTGCTCCGGCTGGAGTGAATCCAGAGAGTCCGAGAGTATTGCCGTTCTTAATGATTTGTGCAGCCTCCATGGCTGTCAGTCTTGTATACGCCATAATCTTTGCAATATGTTTTAATTCTTTTGTTTGCAATGTCTTGCTGTCAAGTCCTGTTATGTGCAGTTTCCTGCCTGTCAGGCTATAAGAGCAAGCCGCTGTTTGTGTTGATGTAATGAAAATCGCATGCAAAGTTACATATTTTATTCAGAAATTGGTACAAATAAATAAAAAATGTGTAACTTTGCATCTGATATTGACAAAAAAAACGCATAATACGCTATAAATCTCATAATTATATGGAACAGACTCTGCTCATATACAATACTCTGCACCGCCAGAAAGAACGCTTCGAACCGCTTCATGCTCCTAACGTCGGAATGTATGTCTGCGGCCCTACTGTCTATGGCGACGCACATCTTGGTCACGCACGTCCTGCAATAACATTCGACATACTCTTCCGCTATCTGCAGCATCTGGGCTACAAGGTCAGATACGTGCGCAACATCACCGACGTAGGTCATCTTGAGCACGACGCTGACGAAGGCGAAGACAAGATTGCGAAGAAGGCACGCCTGGAGCAGGTAGAACCGATGGAGATAGCACAGCACTACACACGCCGCTTCAACCGCGCTATGGAGAAGCTCAATGTGCTGCCGCCGTCAATTGAGCCGCACGCTACAGGTCACATCATCGAGCAGCAGCAGCTTGTGCAGGAGATTATTGACCGCGGTTATGCCTATGAGTCAAATGGCTCAATATACTTCGACATAGAGAAATATAACAACGACTATAAATACGGCATACTCTCAGGACGTTCGCTTGAGAATGTCAAGGATGCCAGCCGCGACACACTGGCGGGAGTAGGCGAGAAGCGCAATCAGGCTGACTTCGCCCTCTGGAAGAAGGCACAGCCAGAGCACATCATGCGCTGGCCGTCGCCATGGAGCGATGGTTTCCCTGGATGGCACTGCGAGTGCACCGCTATGGGACGCAAGTATCTGGGCGAGGAGTTCGATATACACGGTGGTGGCATGGACCTCATATTCCCTCACCATGAGTGTGAGATAGCTCAGGCTCAGGCAGCCATGGGACACCAGCAGGTGAAATACTGGATGCATAACAATATGATTACCATCAACGGACAGAAGATGGGCAAGTCATACAACAACTTCATCACACTCGACCAGTTCTTCACCGGGCAGCACGAACTGCTCACACAGCCGTTCGCACCGCTCACCATACGCTTCTTCATCCTCTCTGCACACTACAGAGGCACAGTAGACTTCTCTAACGATGCACTCCTTGCAGCAGAGAAGGGACTGTCACGCATGCAGACTGCC
>JAFPAS010000115.1 GCA_017424205.1 Prevotella sp.
GCAAAACACATACAAATACCAATGACAAAGCGGTTCGCTTTGTTATTTTCACACACATCAAAACGCAAAGAACTCTACAGAAAGTACATCCAAAGCATCAAATCATAAGGCCCTCGTTTTTCACATACGGAATTACAGGAAATCAAGACAAATTCACAACACATCAAATAGTCCACAAACTACTATTTGCAGGCAATTTACAAACCCGAGTTTTTTCTTTCTTAAGTAGTCGTTATCAATAATTTAGATTCTTTTTATATTAAAATATGTATATTTTGCATGATTTTTATTCTTATATGAAAAATAATCGTTAATTTTGCAAAATATTATATGCCTATTTGTGCTAATTAGCCTTGTATCAACTCAAGGCGTTATCCATCATGCCTTTTTCAACAGTAATAAAGGCGCAGCATTTCACTCGATAGGTACAAACGGCAAAGGCAAGCATGTAAACACTGACTGAGAGCGAGACAGATTACGGCTGCCATCGTCCGCAAATTCTTCTTGGAGATAATCTGATTTCATTATTTGCATATGCAGAAGACAATAGATATAGACAAGATTCTTCACAGCAAAATGGGCGACAAGGCACGTCATGTGCCACGTTTCTTGGTAAACTGGCTGAAGAAAACCGTTCATGAGGACGAAGTGAACGAGTTTCTATGGCGCACACGCGATGAGGAAGGCGTAGTATGGCTGGAGAGCTGTGTGAAGTATCTTGAGATGAACATCGAACTGGTTGGCAAGGAAAATCTGCCTGATCCTAACGACGGAAAACTCTATACTTTCGTTTCAAACCATCCGCTTGGAGGCGCTGACGGTGTAGCGTTAGGCGCTATCATTGGCAGACACTACGATGGAAAATTCAAATACCTCGTTAACGACCTGCTCATGAACCTGCCTGGACTTGCACCTGTATGCATCCCAATAAACAAGACCGGCAAACAAGGACGCTCTTTTCCGCAAATGGTAGAAACCGGATTCGCTTCTGACAATCACATGCTGATGTTCCCGGCAGGACTATGCTCAAGAAAGCAAGACGGAGTAATACGCGACCTCGAATGGACAAAAACATTTGTCAAGAAGTCAGTGCAGACACAGCGCGACGTAGTGCCTATACATTTCAGCGGACAAAACTCCGACAAGTTCTACAGAATAGCTAACATCTGCAAAGCTCTCAACCTGAAATTCAATGTTGCTATGCTCTTTCTCGTCGACGAGATGTACAAAAACGTAGGGAAAGACTTCCGCATCGCGATAGGAAAGCCTATACCATGGCAGACCTTCGACAAAAGCAAGTCAGCCAAGGAGTGGGCGCAATACGTGAAAGAAGAAGTTTACAAACTGTAAAAGAACAGCGACATCACTGCTACAACAAGCAACAATCATACAACAATATAAACAAAATAGGTATTACCAGATATGGAATCACCAATCATTCCACCAGTAGACAAAGAACTCATTAAGGCCGAGCTGACCCCAGAACGTCAGTTGCGCATGACGAACAAAAGCAATAATGCAATATACATCATTACTGCACACAATGCGCCGAACACCATGCGCGAGATAGGACGACTACGCGAGGAGGCTTTCAGAGCTGCAGGAGGTGGAACAGGAAAAGAAATTGACATCGACGAATTTGATACATGCGAGAACTGCTATAAGCAGCTCATCGTATGGAACCCTGATGCAGAGGAAATCATCGGCGGATACAGATACCTTGAAGGTGAGAATTGGGATTTGGACAGCAACGGACAACCAATACTCGCAACAAGCCACATGTTCCATTTCTCTGAAAAGTTTATCAAGGAATACAAAGACCAGACCGTCGAGCTTGGTCGTTCTTTCGTAACTCTCGGATACCAAAGCTCAGAGAAAGGTGCAAAAAGCATCTTTGCCCTTGACAACCTATGGGATGGCCTCGGAGCACTGACCGTGGTAAATAAAAACCTCAAATACTTCTTCGGAAAGATGACCATGTACCCTTCATACATCAGATGCGGAAGGGATATGATTCTGTATTTCCTCAAGAAATACTTCGACGACAAAGAGAATCTCATCATCCCTATTAAACCGCTCGTAACGGAAACACCAGAAGAAGATCTTGAGAAATTGTTCTGCAAGGACACCTTCAAAGAGAACTACAAGATTCTCAACCACGAGATACGCTCTTACGGATTCAACATTCCGCCGCTGGTCAACGCATACATGAACCTCTCACCGACCATGAAGCTTTTCGGAACAGCCATCAATTACGGGTTTGGCGATGTAGAGGAGACTGGCATACTTATCAATATCGACGAGATTTTCGAAGAGAAAAGAATGCGACACATCGACACATTCATAATGGAAAATCCCGACTGCTGCAAGATAACATCTGGAGCAAACAATATTATCTACAAAGAAAAATAAGCATATCCGCACACACGAAGCCCTAAATGTCATTCACCGCATAGACATTTAGGGCTTTATGCAATACAGATTTAACTATTATCCACTACCGGCTGACAACTATTGTCTGCCGACAATAAAAGTAAAACATATCTTAATGGCAAATTTTGAAGAACTTGGCGTAAGCGAAACCCTTAGAAAAGCTATAGAAGAAATGGGATTCGTAATGCCGATGCCCGTACAGGAAGCGGTCATACCGCACCTTCTCGACAACTCAGAAGACAAGCAGAACGACCTTATAGCACTCGCACAGACAGGCACAGGAAAGACTGCTGCATTCGGACTCCCGCTGCTGCAAAGACTCGAACTCACAGAGAAGAACACCCAGGCTGTCATCATGTCACCTACACGCGAATTGTGTCTGCAGATATGCGACGACCTCAGAGACTTCGGAAAGTACATGGAGGGATTGCGCGTGACTGCCGTATACGGTGGCGCACCTATTGACTCACAAATCAGACAGCTCGGAAAAGGCTCACAAGTCATCGTCGCTACACCAGGCAGACTTGTCGACTTGATAGAGAGAGGCGTTGCTGACATTACATCAGCAACAACTATTGTGCTTGACGAAGCTGACGAAATGCTCAACATGGGATTCTCGGACAGCATCAACGCCATATTCGAGCAACTGCCAGAACAGCGCCGCACACTGCTCTTCTCTGCTACTATGTCACGCGAAGTTGAGCGCGTAGCAAAGCAATACCTGCACGACTACAAGGAAATCGTTGTCGGATCAAGAAACGAAGGTGCGGAGAATGTCGACCATACTTACTACATGGTGCATGCCAAAGATAAGTATCTGGCTCTCAAGCGCATAGTAGACTTCTACCCAAAGATATACGCTATCATTTTCTGCCGCACAAAGATAGA
>JAFPAS010000116.1 GCA_017424205.1 Prevotella sp.
AAAAAAAGGGGGAAAATTGGATATAAGGCATGGAGACATTAACTTTGCAAGAGAAATAACCGCAATTGTTAAAGGATATGAAGAAGACTATTTTACTCTCGCTATGCGCTGCAGCAATATTCAGCGCTGGCACCATGATGACAAACGCAGCGACAAACAACGACAGCACAACACAAATGGCAGGACAGCCAGTAGACCTCACCGTAGCAGCTGAAAGGGCGCTGCCATGCGTGGTACACATAAAATATCTGCAGAACTCAAAAATACAGGAGGTGGAGATGCGCAACGACCCGTTCGGCGACATGTTTGACCCATTCGGATTTTTCGGACAGAGAGGACAGGGACAGAATCAGAAGCGCAAGGTGCAGACGCCTAAGAAAGAGGGTGCTGGCTCTGGCGTGCTGATAAGCAGCGATGGCTATATCGTGACGAACAACCACGTCGTGGAGGGTGCTGACGAACTGACTGTGACAATGAACGACAACAGGGAATTCTCTGCACGGATAATTGGCACGGACAAGGCTACCGACCTGGCACTGATAAAAATTCACGGCAAGGATCTGCCTGCTATAAAGGTGGCATCGTCTGACGATATCCGCGTGGGCGAATGGGTGCTGGCCATTGGTCATCCGTTCAATCTGCGCGCTACAGTCACTGCCGGCATTGTATCGGCAAAGGCTCGCTCGCTGGGAGCGAACGGCGTGGAGGCTTTCATACAGACGGATGCTGCCATCAATGCTGGCAATTCGGGAGGTGCGCTGGTGAATGTCAAAGGGGAGCTTATCGGCATAAACGCCATGCTATACTCGCAGACGGGCAACTTCACAGGATATGGCTTTGCCATACCTACTACGATCATGAACAAGGTGGTGGACGACCTGAAGCAGTACGGAACGGTGCAGCGCGGACTGATTGGCATTCGCGGCACAGACGTGAGAAACTATATCGACCAGATGAAGGAGCAGCAGAAGGAGGCGGACTTCGGCACTAACGAGGGCATATACATAGCTGAGGTCACTGACGACGGCGCAGCACAAGAGGGCGGACTGGAGAAGGGTGACGTCATCACGCATATCAACGGGCATAAGGTAACGAAAATGGCTGAACTGCAGGAGATTCTGGCTACAAAACGTCCTGGAGATAAAATCACTGTCAATTTCCTACGCAAGAAAGCGAAGAAGAGCGTGACGCTGATGCTGAAAAATGAGCAGGGAAACACAAAGGTGGTGAAGGACGCAGACCTCGACATTCTCGGAGCGACATTCCGCGAGATAAACGAGACGGAACGGCAGCAGCTGGACATCGCCTACGGACTGAAAGTGATGAAGGTTGGCAACGGAAAATTCAAGGATAGCGGAGTGCCTGCAGGATTCTACATACAGAAGGTGAACGAAACAGGCGTGAAGACCATAAACGAGTTGAATGCGGTGGTGAAAGAGGCAAGCAAATCGAAATCGCCGGTATTATATATTCAGGGTGTATATCCATCAGGCAAAAAGGGTTACTTCGCCGTACCGCTTGAGGAATAGTACTGAAGAGAAATTAGTGGTTTGATAGCATCTGCTCTGACAATGTCTGATGCTGTCAAACCGCTAAATGTGTATTTACAGCGACAGGAAAATAGGAGATTGCAGCGCCTGCCTCAGAACAAAAACAGGCTGGCTGCTGCTCAAGGGAAAACATATAATTGCAGAAACATTAATTAAAAAACACACATAAGAAAATGGACATTAGAGAACTTAATATCAGAATAGAACAGGAGTCGGGATTCGTGCAGAACCTGATAAATGGCATGGACAAGGTGATTGTCGGACAGAAGCATCTCATCGACTCTCTGCTCATTTCGCTGCTCAGCGACGGGCATATACTGCTTGAGGGTGTGCCTGGACTTGCAAAAACGCTGGCAATAAACACGCTGTCGAAACTCGTTGATGCCGACTTCAGCCGCATTCAGTTCACACCTGACTTGCTTCCTGCAGACGTAATAGGCACAATGATATACTCGCAGAAAGAGGAGAAATTCCAAGTGAAGCAAGGCCCTGTATTCGCAAATTTCATACTCGCTGACGAAATTAACCGTGCACCGGCAAAGGTGCAGTCAGCGCTGCTGGAGGCTATGCAGGAGCACCAGGTGACAATAGGCGACAACACATTCAAACTGCCGACACCATTCCTTGTAATGGCGACACAGAACCCGATAGAACAGGAGGGTACATATCCGCTGCCAGAGGCTCAGATGGACCGTTTCATGATGAAGGTGGTGATTGGGTATCCTACCATCGAAGAGGAGAAGCTCATTATACGCGAAAACCTGGCTGAACGCCTGCCAGAGGTTAGTCCTGTCACAACAACAGAGGAGATTGTGAGAGCTCGCAAGATTGTGAGAGAGGTATATATCGATGAGAAAATCGAGCAGTATATTGCCGACATCGTATTCGCTACACGCTATCCGCAGCAATACGGGTTGACTGAGCTGCAGTCGCTCATAGCATTCGGCGGATCACCACGTGCATCAATAAACCTGGCAAAGGCGGCACGTGCATATGCCTTCATAAAGCGCAGGGGATATGTCGTTCCGGAGGACGTGCGCGCTGTTGCGTTCGATGTGCTCCGTCACCGTATCGGACTATCGTATGAGGCTGAAGCTATAAATATCAGTGCAGAAGAAATCATATCACAGATTATAAACAAAGTACAGGTGCCATAATCCTGAAACGGCAGAGAATAGTATATTGACAGAGATGAATACTAACGACATATTATCAAAGGTAAGGAAAATAGAGATTAAGACACGCAGGCTGAGCAATAATATCTTTGCCGGCCAGTATCACTCTGCCTTCAAAGGTCGTGGTATGGCTTTCTCTGAGGTTAGAGAATATCAGTTCGGCGATGACGTGAGAGACATAGACTGGAATGTCACAGCTCGCTTTCACCGGCCGTATGTGAAAGTGTTTGAAGAAGAGCGTGAACTGACCGTAATGCTTATGGTGGACGTGTCGGGCTCGCTGGCATTCGGTTCTGAAAGGCAGGAGAAACGTGAGATGATAACAGAAATTGCTGCTACCATAGCATTTTCGGCTATTCAGAACAACGATAAAATCGGTGTGATTTTCTTTTCTGACCGCATAGAAAAATTCATACCGCCAAAGAAAGGACGAAAGCATATTCTGCATATCATACGAACACTGCTCGACTTCAAACCAGAAAGCAATCGCACGGATATCATACAGGCTGTAGAAACGCTGACAAGAATGCAAAAAAGAAGATGCACTGCTTTCATGCTCAGCGATTTCTATCAGCAGAAGCCATTTACAAAGGAACTGCAGATATGCAACCGTAAGCATGATGTGGTGGCGATACAGGTGTATGACAGGCGTGACACCGCTCTCCCGGACATCGGACTGATGCGTGTCAGAGACGCAGAAACAGGACATGAGCAATATCTTGACACCTCATCAAAGAAAGTCAGAAACGCATACAGCGAGCAATGGAAGAAAAGACAGGACAGACTGCACGAAACATTCACGCATTCGGGAGTGGACTCTGTCGCAATATCAACCAACGACGACTATGTGAAATATCTGATGATGCTCTTCAAGAAAAGAAAATAAACATACAGTGAAAAAAATATTATTACTGATTATCATAGCATTTGCAACTAAAGTAAGTGCACAGAAAATACAGGTCACTGAGCAGCTGGACTCTATAGAGATTATGCTCGGCAGCCAATGTCATCTCTTCCTGTCTGTGACAGCAAAAGAGAAGGCTGACGTGAAATTTCCTGATTTCTCGCAGACAAAACTTATTGCACCGGGCATAGAGGTGGTGCAGCAGATGCGTGGCGACAGCATTGTAAATGATGACGGGACGATAAAACAGACGGTCGTATACAGAATAACATCGTTCGAGCCAAAGCTTCATTACATCGCACCGCTTAACGTTATGGTGGACGGAAAAAAAATCATGGGCAAGAAGCTTGCGCTGAAAGTTATAGATGTGCCTGTTGACACGACAAAGCTCGACCAATTTTTCCCACCAAAAGACATACAGACCAATCCGTTCATGATTACGGAATGGATTCCTGCAATATCATTATATTTCATTGCATCGCTTATGGCTGTTATTGCTATGCTATGCTATCTGATGAAAAAAGGAAACAAACCAATTCGCATATCATTCAGAATCATAAAGAGGGTGCCAGCGCACATCAAAGCGATGTCGGCTATCGATGAGATAAAAGATAATAAACTGGCAATAGCCGAAAATCAAAAGGAATACTACACCAGACTGACAGATACTCTACGTATATATATAAAGGAGAGGTTCGGATTCTCTGCCATGGAGATGACTACAAGAGAGATTATCAACAGGCTGCAAGCTGAAGACCCGATGAAAGTGGCAGAGTTGCGTGAGGTTTTTGAGACTGCCGATCTCGTAAAGTTCGCAAAATATTCTACACTGATTAATGAGAACGACCGAAACCTCGTTTCAGCAATAGACTTCATCAACTCTACTAAGACGGAGGAAATCGTTGAGGAGCATAAGGAAGAGGAACAGCTGACTGAAGAACAGAAACAGACTAACGTGACAATAAAAGCTCTGAAGGTGCTCACATACATTGCTGCATTTGCTTCTGCAATAATTCTATGCATAACTATATGGCAAGTGGTTATGCTCATAGAATAAGCCTTATAAAGAAAAGGCCAAAAAACGGGTAAGGTTAATAATAAAAATAAAATTCAGTAAGACAGGAGTCAGAATGCCAGAAAGACGACTCTGGTCTATAAGAGGATTCTAATGGAATTAGCAAATAAAGAATATCTGCTGTTATTACTGCTGCTCATACCATACATCGTCTGGTATTTCAGTTTCAGAACGAAAACTGAAGCAGCAATGACGCTAAGCGATACGTGGATGCTGGAAAATACGCCTAAGACATTACGTCAAAGGCTCACATGGCTGCCGATGCTGCTCAGATGCATAGCATTTGTACTTCTCGTAATCGTAATATGCCGGCCACAAACACGAAACGCATGGGACGAAAGGAGTGTGGAGGGTATTGACATAATGCTCTCAATGGACGTCTCGACATCAATGCTTGCTGAAGATTTGAAACCTAACAGAATTGAGGCAGCAAAGAATGTCGCAACGGCTTTTATTACTGACAGACCTAACGATAATATCGGATTGACGATATTTGCAGGCGAGGCTTTCACACAATGTCCGATGACGACAGACCATGCTTCGCTTATCAATCTGCTACAGAATGTCAGAACGGACATCGCATCAAGAGGATTGATAGAGGATGGTACTGCCGTGGGCATGGGATTGACAAATGCTGTCACAAGACTGAAAAATTCAAAAGCAAAGTCTAAAGTGGTTATACTGCTTACTGATGGCTCAAACAATGCCGGAGAGATTTCGCCAATGACTGCAGCAGAAATAGCTAAAAGCCTTGGAATCAGAGTATATACAATCGGGGTAGGAACAAATAAAGTCGCACCCTACCCTATGCCTGTGGCTGGCGGAGTGCAGTATGTGAATATACCCGTAGAGATTGATACCAAGACTCTTGCTGATATTGCGAAAAAAACTGATGGTAATTTCTATCGGGCAACAAACAATAACGAACTGAAACAGATTTATCACGATATAGATAAGCTGGAACGTTCGAAACTCAATGTAAAGAAATTCTCAAAGCGATACGAAGCTTTCCATCCATTTGCAATTGCTGCACTTATAGCATTGCTGATAGAGATTACATTAAGACTGACATGGTTGAGAAGAATACCATAATTAATTCAGCAAAAAGAATAAAAACAAGAAGAGGCTACTACAATGCGATTTGAAAACCCTACATATCTATATCTATTAATTATAATTCCAGTGTTCTTTCTTTTAAGATTCTGGATGATATGGAGACAACATAAAGCTCTTAAGAAATGGGGTGACTACGAACTGACACTGCATCAGATGCCAAACCGTTCACGTCATAGACCTATGCTTAAGTTCTGCTTGATAATGACGGCCATCGCACTTATAATTGTCATATTGGCACGTCCGCAAATGGGAAGCAAGATAAGCAAGGAGAAACGCAACGGCATAGAGGCTATAATTTGTCTTGACATCTCAAACTCTATGCTCGCGGAAGATGTAAGACCATCAAGACTCTTGAAATCAAAGATGCTGATGGAAAACATGGTAGACAACTTCACCAATGACAAAATCGGACTCATCGTTTTTGCTGGCGATGCGTTTACCCAACTGCCAATAACTGCTGACTACGTCTCTGCAAAAATGTTCTTGCAAAATGCCTCACCATCGCTTATTGAAGAGCAAGGCACAGACATCGCAAAGGCTATCGACCTGGCAAGAAATAGTTTCACTCAGCAGAAGAACATCGGACGGGCCATTATTATCATCACTGACGGCGAAGACCATGAAGGCGGAGCATTAGAAGCGGCGAAGCAGGCGAAGAAAGCTGGCTTAAGAGTTTTTATACTCGGAGTGGGCTCAACCGAAGGAAGCCCAATTCCAAACGGTGAGGGCGGATACATGATTGACAATACAGGACAGACTGTAATGACGGCTCTCAATGACAAGATGTGTAAAGAAATAGCTGAAGCTGGCAGCGGAACATACATTCATGTTGACAACACAAATGATGCTCAAGAGCGTCTGAATGAAGAACTTGCAAATCTACAGAAGAATGAGATATCAAGCGTAGTGTATAGCGAATATAACGACCAGTTTCAAATTGTAGGAATATTCGTCATACTGCTTCTCATTATTGAGACATTAATCTCCGAATGCAAGCCTTCATGGCAGAAGAATATGAGCCTATTCAAGAAAAAACATAACTCAGTAAAATAATGAACTCCAGAATAATATACATAATATTATGTCTTATGATGCTCTCTATTACAGAAGTAAAAGGGCAGAATGACAGGCAATTCATACGTCAGGGAAATAGGGCATACAGAGCACAACAGTATGAAAAAGCTGAAGCGACATACAGAAAAGCCGTCGCAGCTAATCCACGAAATCCTGAAGCTCTTTATAATCTGGGATGCGCCCTTATGGCACAGCAAAAAGACTCTATGGCTGTGCAGTGTCTGGAAAATGGTGCAAAACTACAGACTGACCCATTGCGCAGAGCACAGGCATATCATAACATGGGTGTTATATGCCAGCAGAAAAAACTTTTTTCAGAAGCTGCAGAAGCATATAAGCAAGCATTACGGAATAATCCGAATGATGATGAGACAAGGTATAATCTGGCACTATGCTTGAAGCAGATAAAGAACCAGCCTCAGCAGCAACAGCAGAAGAGTCAGGACGAGAACAAAAATGGCGATAACAACAAAAACAAAGAACAAGAAGAGAAAAACGAAAATAAGGACAAAAAACAACAACAAGACAACCAAGAACAGATGAGCAGAGAAAATGCTGAGCAACTGCTTAATGCTGCACAACAACAGGAGAAAGCAACACAGCAGCGCCTTAAGCAGAACCAACAGCAACCAAGAAAAAATAAACATCTGAAAAACTGGTAAAAACGATTATATTACATATCACACACGATACTCATCATATGAATCGACTATACACTTTAATATTATTTTTATTCTGTTCTATAGTACTTTCGGCACAGACCATACATGTATCTGCCCCGCAAAATGTCAGTGCAGGAGAGCAGTTCCGGCTACAATATAAAGTTATGACTCAAGACGTTGAAGACTTTCGGGCCGGCGAAGTGCCCGAAGGACTTGAAGTGCTTATGGGACCAAGAACAAGTGTACAGTCGAGTTTCCAGATGACAAACGGCCACACTTCAAGCTCGTCTTCCATCACATATACTTATATACTATATGCCGAAGAAGCTGGAACATACACTATTCCAGCAGCAAATGCTATTGTTAACGGAAAGAAAGCGTCGTCTGCTTCAGTAAAAATAAAAGTCAGCGGACAAGCAAACAGCAATGCTGGTAATTCTAATATGCGGCAGGAGCCAGGAGCACAAATACACCAGGCTGGAGCACGTATCTCAGGAAACGACCTCTTTATAAAAGTTTCTGCAAACAAAAGCCGTGTACACGAGCAGGAGCCTATTCTGCTCACATATAAAGTATATACTCAGGTTGAACTCACTCAGCTTGAAGGAAAAATGCCCGACCTCAAGGGATTTCATACACAAGAGATTCCACAGCCAGCACAGAAATCATTCCATATAGAGACAATTGACGGACGTCCATACCGTTGTGTAACATGGAGCCAGTATGTCATGTATCCGCAAATGACAGGCGAACTTGAAATCCCATCTATTACATATAAAGGAATTGTTGTTCAAGAAAACCGAAATGTAGACCCTTTCGAGGCTTTCTTTAATGGCGGATCTGCTTATATCGAAGTGAAGAAAAGCATAGTTGCGCCGGCATTAACTATACAGGTTGACCCACTGCCAACTCGTCCAGCTGGATTTTCTGGCGGTGTAGGAAATTTCACTATATCAAGTTCAATAGATAAAGAAAATGTTGCTGCAAACGAGCCTGTTACACTGCGAGTTGTAATTAACGGCACAGGAAATCTTAAACTCATTAAACAGCCTGTTGTAGATTTTCCTAAAGACTTTGACAAATATGACCCGAAAACTACAGATAAGACACGATTAACTGCTAATGGTGTCGAAGGAAACGTCATATACGACTTCCTTTTTGTCCCACGAAATCAAGGCAACTATACCATCCCTCCAATTGAACTGACATATTATGACACAAAACAAAATACATATAAAACAGTAAAGACGCTACCGCAAACAATACATGTCACTCCTGGAGAGAAAAGCACTACTTCCGTATCAGATTTTAAGGAGAAAGAACAAGATATTCGCGGACTGATGCTTGGCAACGACAAGACAACATCACGCAATATATTCTTCGCAACACAGACATATAAGGCTACAATAACCATCATCATTATTATCTTTGTAGTGTTGATATGGATTTTCAGAAAGCGTGCTATAGCAAATGCTGATATTGTAGGAAAACGCGGAAAGAAAGCTAATAAGGTTGCTACAAAACGACTGAAGAATGCTGCAAAACTCATGAAGCAGCAGAAGCACGAAGCCTTTTACGACGAAGTATTAAGAGCTCTCTGGGGATATGTAGGCGACAAACTAAACATTCCTGTATCAGAACTCTCACGCGAGAATATCACAGAACGACTCACCGAGCGCAACGTCGATAGCGACATCATCAACACTTTTGTTGATGCAATAGACGAATGTGAGTTTGCACGATATGCTCCAGGCGAGACTCGCGGCAAAATGACAAGCGTATATGATAAAGCAATGAAAGGCATTACAAATATTGACGATTTCCTAAAAGGAAAGAGAAGAACAGCAGACAGCAACTCTGAACGTAACAATAATAAGAAAACACATAACGGCATGAATATTTCACGCATGCTACTCATTCTCATGGCGCTCACCTTGTCACAGCCTCACGCCTATGCTGAACTGACAAAAGAGTCTGCCGACGAGGCATACTCTAAAGGAAACTATCAGAAAGCAATAAAAACATACGAACAGTTGCTGAAAAAGACACCATCGGCAGAACTATACTATAATCTCGGCAATGCATACTACCGTACTGACAATATACCAAAAGCAATAATAGCATACGAAAAAGCACAACGACTAATGCCGGGAAATGCTGACATTGCACACAATCTGTCTGTTGCACGCACAAAAACTATTGACAAAATGCAACCTCAGCAAGAGACAATCATAGTAGCTGGATGGCATGCATTTGTTAACATGTTCAATACAAACACTTGGGCAACTATCTCTGTTATATCACTTCTGCTTGTTGTGCTACTAACACTGACTTATCTTTTTTCAGATATGGTCATGCTGCGTAAAGCTGGATTCTATGGAGCCATAGCATTGTTCTTAATCTTCATCATTAGCAATGTTTGCGCTTACAACCAGCTAAAACGCTTAGAGTCAAAAGCTGAAGCCATAATTATTCGCTCAGCATGCAACGTAAAGAAGTCGCCAGAACCAAAGGCTGCAGATGCAGCTATCATACATGAAGGTACACACATCACCATTATTGATGAGACAATCAAAGGGTGGTATGAGGTTATCCTTGATGACGGCACAGAAGGCTGGATTACAGACGATGCAGCAGAAAGAATTATCATACCTAATAACATAAGCAGATAATTCATAAGGTACTATAAGACATCCTCAATTGCCCAAAGGAACAGACATTTCAGTAATTTCGTCAATATCTGATATTATAAACATTCTCAGAACAGAACAACAATATCCAAATATCATAAAATGCTGAACATAAAGACATTCACCGTCAATCCTCTACAAGAAAATTGTTACATACTGAGCGATGAAACAAAAGAGTGTGTCATAATTGACTGTGGCGCATTTACAGAAAACGAGTGCAAAGAGATAATTGACTACATCCATTCAGAACAATTAAAGCCTGTTCATCTAATTGCTACACACGGACATTTTGACCACAATCTTGGTATCGGGGCTATGCAGCAGGCTTTTGGAATAAAGCTTAAAATACATCGTGCTGACGAACAGCATGTACGCAACATCAGCCAGCAGGCTCAAGACTTTATGGGTATGGTCGTTAATTTCACGCCTCAGATAGATGCATTCATAACTGGCGGCGACATAATAAATTTCGGCACACATCATTTGCAGTGCATTGCCGCACCAGGTCATAGCATGGGTGGACTGTTATTTTACTGCGAAGAAGAGAAAGTTTTATTTTCTGGCGACACCCTTTTCCGCTGTTCCATCGGCAGGACGGATTTGCCAGGAGGCTCTATGTTCATGATAATAAATAGTCTGCGCCAACTCTGTCAGCTGCCAGACAGTGTTACAGTTTATCCTGGACACGGTCCGCTTACTACCATCAGCTACGAACTGGCACACAATCCATACTTAGACAGATAAATACCTGAGTGAGTAACACATAATATAATGTATATTGCTGGTAAAACGTATTGCGATACGACAATACCTCCATATACGTCATAATTGTATTATGTGTTATTCTTTTTTCTATATATAACCACAAAGATTTCCATTGGCTACAGAAAAAATAATACTTGGCATTGACCCAGGCACCAACATCATGGGATATGGCGTACTGAGAGTAATAGGCAATAAAGCCACCATGATCGCTATGGGCGGAATAGACATGCGCAAAATGACCGATCCTTATCTCAGGCTTGGCCATATTTTCAAGCGTGTAACAGGTATCATCGATGAGTACCTGCCAGACGAAATGGCCATAGAAGCACCCTTCTTCGGTAAGAACGTACAGTCAATGCTAAAATTAGGCAGAGCGCAGGGGGTTGCTATTGCAGCAGCAATACAACGCGACATCCCTATACATGAATATGCACCGCTAAAGATTAAAATGGCTCTGACAGGCAATGGTGCAGCATCGAAAGAACAGGTTGCTGGAATGCTTCAGCGTATGCTAAGCATCGAAAAGGCAGAAATGCCGAAGTGCATGGATGCTACTGACGCATTGGCTGCAGCCTACTGCCATTTCATACAGATGGGAGCGCCACAGAGCAGTGAGAAACACTACTCTTCGTGGAAAGACTTTGTCTCTCGCAATAAAAACAGGCTGACAACCACAGGAAAAACAAATATCAACACAAACACAGACGATTAGCAAATATTTCTCATGCAGAAAATTATAAATATAGAAAACGGAATTTGTCGAATGCCAGCATGGCGTATGGCAGAACCCGTCAACTTCTGTTTGAACGACGGCGAGCATATAGCCATAGTTGGACCTAACGGAGCAGGAAAATCAATGCTGGCTGATATCATAACCGGAGCACACGCATTGATGCCAATGAATCCTGTAAAATATGATTTCGCTCCATCAAAGGCAAAGATGGTCAGCGACAATATAAAATATATCACATTCCGCGACTCTTACGGTACAGCAGACACCAATTACTACCATCAGCAACGATGGAATCAAAACGATATTGATGAGACACCAACCGTAGCTGAATTGCTTGACGAGTCCTTCCGCATAGCTTTCACAGCGCTGACACGTAAGACTGCATTCGATAAGTTTGCCGTACGCGACGAAACACCCGAACAGGAGCAGATACGAGTACAACAAGAAGAAGCCGAACGTCAGGCCATGC
The DNA here is from genome assembly GCA_017424205.1 of Prevotella sp. Lineage (GTDB taxonomy): Bacteria > Bacteroidota > Bacteroidia > Bacteroidales > Bacteroidaceae > Prevotella. The sequence goes on from JAFPAS010000116.1 coordinate 12,214, forward strand.
ACAAAACTTTGGAGAAAGTACGTGACAGACTCTACAGTATCTTCCATCTTGACACTTTGCTCGACAAGCATATCATACTGCTTTCAAGTGGAGAACT
>JAFPAS010000117.1 GCA_017424205.1 Prevotella sp.
TAGGACACTACAAGAAAGAGCATAATATGACAGTGCTTCAGACAGGACGCTATAACGAGATTCTTGATAAGCGAGGTGCACAAGGTTCGCTTTGCGGCATGAGTGCTGACTTCGTAAAGAAAATCTACGAGCATATTCACGAGGAGTCTGTTCGCCAGCAGATAGAGATAGTGAATAGTTGATTAATGGTTATGGGTTAATGGGCTTGGCGTTAATAACGTCAATATCGTTATTCTCGTTTTTAACGTTGTCGTTGTCGTCAACAGAACAATTAACTCGTCTACTTGTCAACTCGTCTACTTGTCAACTCGTCTACTTGTCAACTAAATATATATACACATGAAAATTCTCGTATTAGGTGCAGGCAAAATGGGTTCGTTCTTTATTGACCTGCTAAGTTTCAGCCATGAAGTAGCAGTGTATGAGCACGACCCTCTGCGACTGCGTTTCACATATAACTGTCAGCGATTTACACAGCTCGACGAAATAAGGGAGTTCCAGCCCGAACTGGTCATAAATGCTGTGACCGTGAAGTATACCATCTCTGCCTTCGATGAGGTTATACCTTATCTGCCTAAGAGCTGCCTGCTTTCAGACATCAGCTCGGTGAAGACAGGACTGAAGGCATACTACGAAGGCACAGGTTTCCGTTATGTCTCATCACACCCTATGTTCGGTCCGACATTTGCTAATCTCAACCAGTTGCAGGAGGAGAATGCCATAATAATCAGTGAGGGCGACTATATGGGCCGCTGCTTCTTCCGTGAGCTATATCGCAGCATGGGACTGAACATCTACGAGTATACCTTCGAGGAGCATGACCGCACCGTGGCATACTCACTGTCCATTCCTTTTGTCTCTACCTTCACCTTTGCTGCTGTGATGGAACACCAGGATGCGCCAGGCACAACATTCAAGCGCCATATGCGCATAGCCAAAGGTGTGCTTAACGAAGACGACTTCCTTCTGCAGGAGATTCTGTTTAATCCGTACACCTACGATAATGTGGCGAAGATACGTACAGAACTCAAGACACTTATGGAAATTATCGAGAAGAAAGATGCTGAGGGCATGAAAGCTTTCCTCACAAAGATACGTTCTAATGTGAAACGGGATATACAGGAGTTAGAACGATAATGGAAGGAGATAGCAGAAGGTAGAGGCTGGAGGTAGATGGAAGAAGGTAGAGGGAGATAAAAGGAGATAGAGGACAATGGCTGCATCAACGTTATTAACGATATAAATGTTATTAACGATAATGAAGCCAAGCCCATTAACCATTGACCATAATACCTCCTCTCACCACCATGATGCCAGTCTGTTTTGGTTGTTTCATCATGTATGTGTGCAGTGGTTCTGGTTCTATCAACACGCGTTTATGTCTTGACGAGGCATGAAGCATATAGAGCTTGCCGTCTCTCCAGCAAGCCATGCCGATGTGCGAGGTGTCGAGTCCCTTGATGGAAGTCAGAATAACAATAATATCGCCATCAGAAATATACTCCTTCAGCAGAGAATGATTACGCAGTGATTGTTTTGGTATATAGGTCACCACACTTCCCGAGAGCGAGCCTTCCATATCTTTGATGCGTGCGATGCGCTGGCTGTTATTCCGCAGCATGGCATACGACTCAGTGTGAGTTGACATATAATTGATGTTCAGTGTCTTATGTGCTCTGAACCCTTTTTCAGATGGCAACGTAACAGGTGTTATGTAGCCGTTATTGCAGTTGTTCTTTATCCACAGCGTGAAGTAATGGTTTCTCTTGCAATAGTCTATTACGCCGTCAGCATATCTGATATTGCGAAGATGCTTGCAGAAAGCAGAGAAATCTGTTTCGTTGCGTAGCATGCAGTGCGAAAGCGCACATATCTGCTCTATAAAAGTGGTGCAGTCAACTTCACGTGTGTTTACCACAAGTTTTTCTTCGCTGTTCTGATCGAGCGTGTGCGATTTGTATGGCTTATCGAGAAACCTGCTTGCAAAAAACATCATCCAATTAGTCTCTGCTGGCTGCTTCTTAGCTTCTGCAAGCATAGTGCATACTACAATACTATCCGCTGCGATGTATTCAGTGTTATCCCTTCCTGGCATTGCTGTTGCGTTGCAAGGAAGTAGCAAAGATGCCATGAAACATATACAGAAAAGTGTTTTTTGCATAAAAAGATTACTAAGGTCAGGATATTCGGGAGCTGATGGAGTAGGAGGGCAGCATAAAAACCCTGCTGAGCATCAGAGATTATCTTCTCACAATCCACTACTTTTTGTCTAAATCTATCGTCTTGCGAATGGTGAGCTGAGCTCCGAAGCTATTGCCTATGAGTTTGCCATTATCAAGTGCCAAGGCGAGTGTTGCAGTGCATCCGTTCATGAATTTCGGGATGTATGTTGCTTCAGCCATGAAATGATTCTGACTGATGACATCGTCAAAAGGTTTGGCGTATGTTCCCCAGTTGCGTGTGAATGTAGCCAATGCTCTCCATGTCAAACGCTCTGACGGCTGTCCGTCCACACCGATGTGCAAGGCACGTATGCGGTTGTTGCGGAAGGTAATTATGTTGTCGTCGTTATATAGTGGCGAGGTGATCAGCGGATGACCTATTGCCATGCCCCAGTGCTGCCATCCAGTAAACAGATGGTGGTTGTAGTAATTGTCTATGCCAGTATACGACTCAGGTATGTTTACTGTAGCATCATGATATACCGGTCCTGCCTGGTCTTTTGTTGACATGTGCTCTACGACAATATTGCTAACATAAGGATTATCAGGCAGTTTGAGGTCTAAGCCCAACAGATGGTCGAATATGCCATACTGCACGGTGAGCATAGACTGGTCTTCAAAACAACGTTCGAAGTATGCTCTCAATCGCCAGTCATCCTCGGTCCAAGTCAGTGCAATATTGTATGAGCCTACAGTATTTCCTGCTGCATTAGGATGCATTCCGTCAGTGACATCCTCACTGCCCATAGGCCAGAAAGCATGCCAGAAAGCATTGAAGTCTTCGGGATGTATGATAGGTGCTCCGTCTTCATGATTTCTTCCTGTGGCATTATAGCTTGTACCGCCAAACTGAGTCATCATCTGCAATCCCGGCTCAAACGTAAGCGGGAACTTGTCTTCCTTGCCAAACTTCCAGTATATGGCTTTCTCATGATAGAGCGTGTTTGAGGTGTATCGTTGGCGAGACGTCTTGTCTACCCATCGCTGTTGCCAATCACCGTCAGTAGTCTTTCCGAAGCCCACTCTTCCACGCATCTTCCACCAGCCATTGGTGTATGGCACACTGAAATAGCTTACATCAAGCAGCACCTTCGGTATGGGATGAGCATTTATGCCCTGTGACAGTCCTCCAGAAGTGAGGCTGTTGTTGCGCATATCAATCTCGTTCTCCTTCTGACCAGCGAGAAACCTTAGTTTCTTGTATTCTATTTCGCCATACAACTGATGAATCATGAATGTGTGTTCTGCATTCTGTGCAAGGGTGACATCTGCTGCATAACTCAGTTTCCAAGGGTTTGCAGTGTCAGCTGATAGTGTTAGTTTGTCATGTATTCCCAACCGCTGATATGCTGAGTTGGGGCGTACAGACAGCAATCCCTGCTTATTGGCAGAAAGCCAGAGCGGCGCGTACTTTCCAGTACTCGCCGTTCCGTTAATTTCAGCATACACCTCCTGTGCATTAGCCTTGCTGATGCCAATGGAAAGAAGGGTTAGCATGAAGCAGATATGTTTCAATCGTGTCATATTTTCAGAACACCCCTTTTTATCCTCTCTTGAATGCCAGCATTGTCCAGTTGTTATCTACTGTTCTGTGAGATTCTCTGAGACCTAATGTCTCGGCTTTCTCCACGAGCAGCGCAGCATCTTCTTCGTAGAATCCGCTGAGAATAAGACATCCGTCAGGTGAAAGAGTTTCCACGATAGTAGGCATATCATCGAGAAGGATATTGCGGTTGATGTTTGCCACGATTACATCAAACACACCGTCCACATGGCTCAGCACGCTGACATCACCCAGCAATACATCAACCAGTTCGATGTTGTTTATCTCGGCATTATGCTTGGTGTTCTCCACACTCCATTCGTCTATATCATAGGCAGTTACGTGTTCTGCGCCGCAACGTTTAGCCACAAGCGAGAGAATGCCAGTGCCACAGCCGCAATCGAGCACACGCTTCTCCTTCAGATCGAGCGAAAGGAGTTCTGTTACAATCATCTTTGTTGTCTCGTGAGCTCCGTTACCGAAAGCCATGTGCTGGTCTATGGCGATGGTGAGCGGTGCCTCCTTTGCCAGTTCTTCTGCATCAGGGCTGATGGCGTCGTATATGGTGCATGAAGCATTGACGCGGATAGGGTCGAACACTTCCTTTTCGTATTCTGCATTCCAGTTTTCTGGTTCTATCTCCTCTGATTCGAAGGTGATTTTAGCCGATTCTATAACGAAGTCCTCAGCTATCTCCTTCGTCAGTTCAGGGTTATAGAGCTGTGTCTGCACATAGGCATTGATGCCTGTCGGAGTGTCCTCAAACGACTCATAACCAGCCTCGCTGATGGCATCAGCCAACAGTTCACGACAAGCCTGCATTAGCTCTTCCTCTACTTCTATAGTGAAACGTGTAACGTAGTATTCCATATTATCAGTTTTTTTTCGTTTGCTAATATTCTACAAAGATAAGAAAAACTGCCCAATATTGCAAGCGCCGCCTTCGGATGTGTGTCTGTATTCTGATATATTTTAACTATA
>JAFPAS010000118.1 GCA_017424205.1 Prevotella sp.
CAGAAAGATTTGCACCGCTACGCTCGAATCGTTTGTAGATATTCTCGAGAGTCTTCAGCTCCTCTTTATTAAGTTTTGTGCTGTCAGCTTCGTCGTATACCTGCTTCACACGCTTGAAGAGTTCAGGATTCATGTAGATATCGTCGCTATGTGCCGAGAGGATTGGCGAAATCTCCTTGTCGAGAGCCTGCAGGTCTTTGTTTGAATTGCTGCTTGACAGAGGCGAGAATGTGCCTACGGCGCGTGAGAGAGCCTCGCCGCTCTTGTCAAGAGCTACGATAGTGTTCTGGAAGGTAGGCTTAGAGGTATTCTCTGTTATAGCCTTGATGTTTGCCTTCTGCTGTGCCACGCCCTCGTTGATTGCTTCACGATAGTCGTCGATGGTGATTTTGTCGAACGATTCAATGGCATGTTTGTTCGTGCTCTTCTTGAGCAGAGAGTTCTGTGTGTTAAGCTGCTCAACACTTGTTGCTGTCTCAGTCACACCCTGTGACTTACATCCTGTAAGGATGGCAGCAGCGATGATTGCGCTCATTGTCAGTGTTTTTTTCATGTGTGTATATAATTTTAATTAGTTGTTTCTACTGTTTTGCTGTTATTGTCACGCCACCTTTGCCGCTCTTTCGGAATACGAATGTCTGCTTCTTCAGCCAGCGGTTCTTGTGGTCAATGATTTTTGCGGAGTCAAATGGACGGCCGTTGCACTTCACTTCGAAATGTACATGCTCTGTTGTGGCACGACCGGTTCTTCCCACGATTCCTATCTGCTGTCCGGCTTTCACCCAGTCGCCCACCTTCACCATATTCTTCGATTGATGGCTGTAGAGAGTTTCAAGTCCGTTGGCATGGCGTATCACAATGCAGAGTCCGTAGCCGTAGTGTTTGCCAGAGAGAGTCACTTTTCCCTCAAATGCAGCATATACAGGGTCGCCAGCCTTAGTCTTGATGTCTGTTCCGGCGTGTCGGCGCTTGCCACCATACGAACTTATTACACGTCCGCCCTTCATCGGATAGCAGAAATCATCTTCGCCATATTCAGCAAAATTGATAGAGAACTCATTGCTATGCTTGAATGGCGGCTGTATCTCCTTTTCAAAGGCGATAGACTGGAATTCGTCAATATCCAATGGCTCGCTGTCGTCCTGTGGTTGTGCGTGATGCTCAGAGTTCTTTGCATATTTGGTGTTAGCAGCACCTTGCGAGGTGGCTTTCGAGCCTTTGCCTGTTACTTTCTGCTCCTCATTAACTACGGTAATCTTTACTCCCGTGTTTTGCTTCTCAAACAGAAGAGTGTGGCGACGCAGACGATGGCTTTTAGTGTCGATAAGCGTCTCTGGATTCATGCGTGCTCCATTTACTAAGACGCAGAACTCACAGTATGTCTTGTCTTGCCGTGTGCCAGCTATGGCTACGCTTTCGCCAGCTTTGACCTTCTGACCGACGCTAACGAGGTTCTGTGCGTTGTTGCCATAAACAGTTTCGAGTCCATTGTCATGGCGTATGACAATGGTATTGCCCCATTGCGGCAGGTTTCGTGAGAGACGTACAGTGCCGCTAAACATGGCTTTGACAGCATCGCCTTTTGTTGTGCTGATAATTATGTTGTTATTCTTTCGTGTGCCGAGCACCTTGCCAACAGGCAGCGGAAACGAGTAGTCTTTTGCGCCTATTTGTCCGAAGTCGACGCTGAAAGCTTGTGACCGGCTGAATAATCCTGGTGTTTCGCAACTTATGGACTGCTGTTCTCTTGGCGAGAATATGCTGGTCTGTGCCTGCAACTGGATGCATGCCAGCAATAAGAGTGATGTAAGGACAGTGCGTAGCACAATCGATAGAGTATTTTTCATAGAATCATGATTTATAGTGAGTGGAAGAGTTTTATGCAGGAAGCATTTTATCTCAGGATTATACCAGTGAGCATGCGTCCTGTCTCAGCTCCTTCACGTCGTGCGCTGAAGAAATCAAGGTCGGTCATTGTGTCAATGTCTGATACTATGATGTTCTCTTCCCGTACACCGAGTGATAGGAGTAGCATTCTGTTACACTTTTTTAGGTTTATATGCCATTTGAGCGTTTTTTCCCCTTCGGCACAGTCACTCTTGCTGCTGTTAGTGTCTGGCATCTGTATGGCGATATCAGCCATGGGGAAACCTTTTTCGGCAAAAGAGGCATATACCTCATCGCCCACTTCGAACGACTGCATAGAAATACCTGGCCCTATTACGCAATGCAGGTCGGAGGCTTCTGTGCCATAGGTGGTATGCATCTGTTCAATGGCACGTATCACAATACGGTCTGCTGTGCCTCGCCAACCTGCATGTATTGCAGCAGCACAATGATGCTTGGTGTCGTAGCAAACGACAGGTATGCAATCAGCAGTAGATATTCCGATGCATGCATTCTTTACATCGTATATGACAGCGTCGACACCATCAAGCAGCATGGTGCGTATGTTGTCAGGCAGAGCGAAAAACTCTTCAGCAATCTGACGTATGACAACTCCGTGCACCTGATGAGGCCGTGCAAATCGGGAGTCGCGGATGCCGAGTGCGTCACATAGTCTTATTGGGTCACGTCCGATTAATCGTGTGGTTGTGAAAGCCTCTGCTTTATGGTTGCCGTCAGTTGTCAGCGTTTCGCTAAGAGTGTATCGTAGTATTCCGTCAGCGTAGTGTGACGGACTGCAGCAGGTTTTATTCATCGAAATCTTCTATTTCGTAATCTTCGAGTTCTTCAATGTCATATTCGTCAATATCCTCTGCATCATCATAGAATACAACATCATCTTCGCCTTCGGCAGCCATTTCTGCATTGAATCGTGACATATCCTTGTCGCGATGTACAAGCGTTTCGTCCTTTGTGATATTCTGCAGCTTGTTGCTTTCAGAGTTGAGCTGCTGCCATAGGATATCTTTAAGTTGGGCAATACCCTGTCCTGTCACGCTTGATATGAAAACAACTGGAACGTCATCAGGTGTTGTCTCGCGCAGCATGTCGCATAGCTCGTCGTCGAGAAGGTCGCATTTTGTGACAGCGAGCACACGTTGCTTGTCGAGCATCTCTGGATTGAAGTTCTCCAGCTCTCTGAGCAGGAGCTCATATTCGGCCTTTATATCTTCGGTATCGCCAGGCACCATGAATAGCAGCAATGAGTTGCGTTCGATGTGGCGCAGGAATCGCAGTCCGAGTCCTTTGCCTTCAGATGCACCTTCGATAATGCCAGGTATATCTGCCATAACGAACGACTGATGATCGTGGTATGATACGATGCCCAATGATGGCTCGAGAGTAGTGAATGGATAGTTAGCAATCTTCGGACGTGCAGAAGAAACGGCACTTAGCAATGTAGACTTGCCAGCGTTAGGCAGTCCGACAAGTCCGACGTCAGCCAGCAGCTTCAGCTCCATGATAATGGTCATCTCCTGCATAGGCTCGCCTGGCTGTGCGTATCGAGGCGCCTGATTGGTTGAGGTGCGGAACTGGAAATTGCCCAATCCGCCCTTTCCGCCTTTCAGCAGCATGACTTCCTGTCCGTCGTATGTTACGTCACAGATGTATTTTCCTGTTTCAGCATTATAGACAACGGTTCCGCATGGCACATCGATATATATATTCTTGCCGTTGGTGCCATGACATTTATCTCGTCCGCCGTTTCCGCCGTGCTCTGCGAAGAAGTGGCGCTGGTATTTCAGATGCAGCAGAGTCCAGTAGTTATGGTTGCCACGCAGTATGATGCTGCCTCCATTTCCTCCGTCACCACCGTCAGGTCCGCCGTTAGGGTTGTATTTTACATGGCGTAGGTGCATAGAGCCTCGTCCGCCCTTTCCAGAGCGACACTGTATCTTTACATAGTCGACGAAATTAGATTCCATATATTAATTTGTTATGCCCGTCTTTGCTCCTTTTGCAAGGAGTAAGGACGGGCTTTAAGATGTGTTCTGTTATGTTACTTATGCCTTGATAGCAGCAGCGATATTTGCATATATGCTGTCAATGCTTCCGACGCCATTGATTTTAGCGTATTTGCCTTGTGCTACATAGTAGTCTTTCAATGGCAGTGTCTGCCCGTAGTATGTGTCGAGACGTTTTTTTGCAGTTTCTTCATTGTCATCAGCACGTCCGCTGGTCTGACCTCTTAGAACAATTCTTTTTATAAGTTCTTCGTCATCAACCTCCAAGCCTATCACTACATTGACTTTCTGTCCTCTTTCTTCGAGCATGGTGTCAAGGGCTTCAGCCTGTGCTATTGTGCGAGGAAAGCCATCAAATATTACGCCTTTAATGTCTTTTCCTTTTTTGTCAAGAGTAGCAGCGAGCATGTCAATAATAAGCGCGTCTGGCACGAGATTGCCATCGTTTATATACAGTGCGGCAGTTTTGCCTAATTCTGTGCCTGCTTTGATTTCTGCACGCAACACTTCTCCTGTTGAAATGTGTTCTACTCCAAATTCTGCGATTATTTTATCGCTCTGTGTGCCCTTGCCTGAGCCTGGGGCACCGAAAATTACGATGTTGTTCATCTGTTTTTTCTTTATCTTTTTACCTATTTTTTTGTCTTGATTATGTGTTTGTATCCTGATGCGCCGTTATTCTGCTTCGTCTGTTATCGTGTAGATGTCTCGCAGATTTCGTCCCAGCTGGTTGTAGTCCAGTCCGTAACCTACGATGAAATCGTCAGGTATAACTATCGCAGCATAGTCTACATTTATCTTTTCTTCAAGTTTTGATGGTTTGAAGAATAATGTGCATACTTTAATGGATGCTGGCTGTCTGTTTGATAGAGAGTCCATCATTTGCATTATGGTTTTTCCTGACTCTACGATATCTTCGACAATGATAATATCTCTGCCAGAGAGGTCCTCGTTGATGCCAATCACTTCGTGCACTTTGCCAGTTGACATAGTGCCTTGGTATGATGCAAGCTTTACAAAACTTATTTCACACTCTATGTTGATTTCTTTCATAAGGTCGCTGGTAAACATGAAAGCTCCGTTCAGGACAGAAAGGAACAGCGGACGGCGTCCTTTATATTCCTCGTTTATCTGTTCAGCAACAACCTTTACTCTATTGATAATTTCTTCTTCAGGCAAAGACATTCTGAAGACCTTATCGTATAGTTTTATATTCTTCATTCTATAAGTTTTTGGCGTGAATAGTGTTGCAAATTCACAATTTTGCTACAAAATTAATAAAAATATGGCAATTAATGCCACATTATTACTATAAATTTTGTATTTTTGCAGTTGCAGACGTATTTTTTATACAAAAATGAAGATATTCACTAGCAAGCAGATACATGAATTAGACGCTTATACGATAGAACATGAACCTATCTCTTCGCTTAATCTTATGGAGCGCGCAGCTAATGCTTTGGCACATGAGATAATGGAGAGATGGGATAAGAGTGTCCCTGTCGTAGTCTTTGCCGGACCCGGAAACAATGGTGGCGATGCCCTTGCTGTGGCACGTATGCTTGCTGAAAAGCAGTACAGTGTGTCGGCATATCTCTTCAATATAAAGAATAGTCTGAGTGACGAATGCTATTCTAATAAATTGCGGTTGCGCGACTCAAAGCGTATCAAGCAGTTTGTAGAGGTTACAGCCGAATTTGATCCGCCAGAACTGACGGACGACACGCTTGTCGTTGACGGGCTCTTCGGATCGGGATTGAACAAGCCCCTCAGTGGCGGCTTTGCCTCTCTGGTAAAGTATATCAATTCGTCAAATTGTACGGTGGTGAGTATCGACCTGCCTTCCGGACTCATGTCTGAAGATAATACCTACAACATTCCTAATAACATTGTCTGTGCTGATGTCACTCTGACACTTCAGATGAAGAAGCTATGCATGTATTTTGCAGACTGTCAGAAATACGTTGGCGAAGTAAAGGTTTTAGATATTGGGTTGTCGAAAGAATGGATAGAGTCAGCCGAATCGTCTATATGCATTGTTGAACGTGGCCAGATATTGTCGCAATTGCGTAATCGCAGCGACTTTGCGCATAAAGGTTCTATGGGACATGCGCTTATCGTAGCGGGCAGTTATGGTATGGCTGGTGCAGCAACGCTTGCCACAAGAGCATGCCTGCGTTCTGGTGTGGGAAAAGTGACGGCGCATATCCCGCAGTGCAACTATAACATCATGCAAATCTCCGTGCCAGAAGCAATAGTGCAAATTGATCGTGATGAACATTGTTTCTCTGAAGCTGTTGACTCTTCTCTGTACGATGCTGTAGCCATTGGTCCGGGAATAGGTCAGCGTGAAGCCACTGGGACAGCACTGATAACTCAGATAAGACGCACAACGTGCCCTATCGTTATTGATGCCGATGCTCTGAATATTCTTGGCACGCGCATGGCATGGATGCAGCAGTTGCCGAAAGGAGTAATCATGACTCCTCATCCGAAGGAATTCGACCGTATGGATGGAGAGAACAACAGTGATTATGGACGTCTGGCTAAAGCACGCGAGATGGCGCAGAGGATGCAGGCATTTATACTGCTAAAAGGACACTACTCGGCATTATGCCAGCCTGATGGCACAGTGATATTTAATTCTACAGGAAATGCAGGCATGGCAACAGCAGGTGCAGGCGATGTCCTGACAGGAATCATCGTCGGACTCTTGTCGCGTGGATATTCGCAAGCTGCTGCTACGCTCATAGGCTGTTACATACATGGGCTTGCTGGCGATATCGCCGCACAGGAGAAAGGACAGGAAAGCTTGATTGCTTCTGATATAATAGAGGCGCTTCCGTTGGCATTTAATGGGTTAAAGGTTAATGGTTAAGGTTTAATGGTTAAAGGTTAATGGTTATCGTTGCCAGCATTCGCTGTTCGCGCACCAAACGGTACGAACTGCGTCCGTACTTCGTTTGACGTACGCTGCTCAAGCTGGCGAACCCTTCGGCTTTGTCCTGCATTCGCTGTTCGCGCACCAAACGGTAAGATAACAGATTAAGGATTAAAGATGAAAGAGACGTTCCGCTTTCAGTTTTCACTTTCCCGTTTTCACTTTTCCGTACGCTGCTCATGCTGACGAAGCTTCTCTTTGCTCTTCTCAATGAAACTTGAGTTTACGAAAATCGAATAATAATAAAACACATAAAACATAAATGTACAGAAAAATATTTACTTCGTGTGCTATACTGCTTGCTTCTGTTGCAGCACATGCACAGGATTTAACTTATCATCTGCCAAAGACAGCGGTCAGTGTGACGCTTTTGGTTGAGAAAACAACATATACTCCTGGCGACCTCGCCATTTATTCGCAGCGTTTTCTGAAGAAAACTGCAAGTCTGACAGCTGCTGAGAGATATCGTATTGTAAAGGCAGAAATGGCGTTGACTGCCGTTCCCGATACATCTCACATATATTCTGCCCGCATGGAGAATAAGTTGAATATTCAGAAATTTGAACTCTCTGACGATAATATTCTGCTGGCTATCAACACTGAGGGAAGAAGAATTGAGCCTGCTGCACCGTTTGCGTCAGCCGTAAAGCCTGCTGCGCTCGACCCCTACAAATATCTCGACCAGGATATTCTCTCTGTTGGCAGCAAGCTGAAAATGGCAGAGATGTGTGCCGATGAAATATATGAAATACGTGACAGTCGTAACGAACTTACACGCGGACAGGCAGACTATATGCCTAAGGATGGCGAACAGCTCAGCATTATGTTGTCAAACCTCGAAACACAGGAGACGGCTATCCGTCAATTGTTTGAAGGCACTACGGTTTGTGACACCGTGCAGGTTGTTATGACATATATCCCAGAGAAGGGTAGGGAGCGTGATGTCCTTTTCCGTTTCTCTGAACATTATGGCGTTGTTGATGCCGACGACCTTTCGGGCGACCCTTATTATATGGCTGTCGAAGACCTGAAGAGCATGCCTGAACGCATCGTTGAGCCAGGCAAGAAAGCACCGAAAGACGAGACAGGCATATGGATTGCTCTTCCGGGCAAGGTGCGTGTGAGCCTTGAGAATATGGAGGCGAAGATCTCTACACTGGAATTCAGTGCCGCACAGTTTGGAGAAGTGGAGAATCTTAATGCTCCGCTCTTCTCTAAGAAGGTAGAGACACGCCTCGTGCTTAATCCGTATAACGGCGGAATAGAAAGCATAGAGAGCCAGCCGATAAAGTAATATCATCATCGTGCAGGAGAATGCTGCCTGCGCATGAGAAAATATAAGGCTTGATTTGCAAAGGGCGATAGACGTCCTGCAAATCAGGCCTTTTTTTGTTTTAAATGGTATTTTCGGATATAATATTTGGCGCTTTGTAATAAATTATTTAATTTTGCAGAACATAAACATTAAAACATTTTAGCCTATGAAGCATAGCGTATAGTAATTATACGCACATTTTAAGACATATTGGAAAAGCGTTTTAGCTTTATTCTGCTGCTCAGGAAGTTTGGCGACTAATAGGACAGAAGAGAATAACAGTTGAAATGCTCGTGCCTTACGGTGCGGGCTTTTGGTTATATTATTCTGTCAGGTCACGCCAAACACCTCTGAGCGGAAATATACTAAAGGTTCCGCGCTTTTTTATGTGCGTATATCAGATGGTCTGGAGGAACGACGGAGTAACCTGAAAAGCCGTGAAAAGAGTAGGGAAATAATTTTATTAAAACACATTTAAGATGAAAAAGTATTTTGTTGTATGTCTATTGAGTATATTCTCTGTTGTTTCTTATGCCCAAAAGAAGGTAACGTTAAAAACAGGAACAATCATTCCACTTCAATCAGTACGTCAGGTAAAAGCTGCAGATGTTAATGAGGGTGAATATGTTGATTTTAGAGTTGTTAATGATATTATGGTAGACAACCATGTTGTCATTGAAAAAGGTTCAATCGTGAAAGGTGTTGTAAATGAAGCATGTAAAAGTACAATAGCAGGAACAAAAGGTCGATTGGTTATAAATATTAATTAAATAACACTCGCATCAGGCGAACATGTGTATTGTTCTAATTCTGCTGCAAGAATCTATGGCAAGAATAGAACACCGTTAGCAGTGATCACAGGCCTATTTGTTTGGCCATGTATTTTTATTCCTGGTACAAAGGCGGTTATGCCAGAGGGCTATGAAGTGCATGCTTATGTGGCGGCAAATACTGAAATCTCTGTCAAGTGATTTGACGTTATATTTCTACTAATATAATGCAGACGGCAGCAAAGCAAATTGAATGCTTTTGCTGTCGTTTTTTTTGAAAAGATTACAATCTACCAATACCGTTTACTATATAATTATTTTTTTAAAAAAAGTGCACATCTGCACTGTTATTATAAGATATTGAATTCCAGAGGATTCCCTATGTGCAGATAGCGTGCAGATGTTGTGCGGATAAAATGTTACATAAACACATGGAGAATGGCTGTTTTCTCATGTCTGTGGTTCTGGAGTAGGTCTTATATACACTATTTTCAGCTTGATACTAATAGTTATATATGCAGGAACAGATAAAGTTTGAATGTTGTCAGCATGACATCAATGTGAAATCAGGCATAATTGAGATATGCAAGTATCTCTCATTTGATGTGTTCCTTGTATAGATTCCAGCGGAATCTATACAGGATACCATTGGAATCTATATGAAATTAGATTCTCAAAAAGACATTCATTAAGGAAAAACCAAAAACTCATAATACTATCAAATAGGAAGGAATATTAGTATGCTATAAAGGCGGGCACTGTTGTCAGATGGAAAAAAGGGATAATAGACCTATAGAATGACAGCAAAGGAAATTGCGCAGTGCAGAAGATTATAAAGCTGTCTCTTCCTGATATGTAGAGTTAATGGTATAAACTCATTTGTGTGGCAAAAAGTAGTGTTAAGTGTTTATTTCGCCGAGACAATGCAACGAAGAAGGGAAGTTCTTCGTGAGAGTTAAGCTGAACACATCTGCACCATATCTGCACTGTGGA
>JAFPAS010000119.1 GCA_017424205.1 Prevotella sp.
AGGTATCACGATTAAACAGCAACTGTCCATTATGAATTTTCCATAAAGTATACGGATTTGTTTCACTCTTTACCGAAGAGATGACATCACCTCCATCGACAATTTCAAAATTACGGTCAATACTTGTCCATTTGCCCTGCAATGTATTAAGATTGATAACATTCGTGGCAACTGTTTCTCCATTCATCTCAACAGAAGTTACTGCCATTCTGTCACCCGCGAACATACCGCCTTTTACAACATTTTCTATATTATCATCCTGATTAATTGAAAATGATAATTCTTTTTTGTCATCCGTGACTATTGTAAGCACGTGCATAGATGTCGTTTCAGAGCAGACTCCATAGACCGTTGAGTCTGGTATTGAACTGTCAATAGTATCGTTATCATGCTGAGTCTCTGTTGTTTTTCTTTCCTCACATGATGTAAATATCATAGTGCAGAAAATCAACAAGAGCGCTATATAGTTAAGTTTTTTCATAGTTGTGAATTTATAATAAATGTTTCGCCTCATTCCACAGGATATCCATTTCCTTAAGAGACATATCATCCAACGATTTGCCATTGGCTTTCGCCGTTTGTTCAATATATCCAAATCGTTTCATAAATTTCTGATTAGTAAGCTCAAGCGCTGTGTCAGGGTTTAGTTTATATAGACGTGCTGCATTTACGATGGCAAAGATAAAATCGCCTAATTCCTCCAATGCTCGCTCTTTATCTCCTTTGTCCATCTCTGCCTTCAACTCTTCAATTTCCTCGTAAACCTTTATCCAGACATCTTCACGCTTATCCCAGTCAAATCCCACATTACGCGCTTTATCTTGTATTCTGTAAGCCTTGATGAGCGATGGTAAAGATGCTGGCACGCCAGAGAGAACTGTTTTATTTCCATCCTTTTCATTTTGCTTTACTTTCTCCCACAATTTGCTTACGTCATCACTTGTATTGACCCTTATGTCTCCATATATGTGCGGATGCCTATATATAAGTTTATCGGCCTCTGCATTACAAATATCTGCTATATCGAACTTACCTTGTTCAGAGCCTATTATGCTGTAAAAGATAACATGCTCCAACACATCACCTAATTCTTTGCATATATCTTTACTGTCATCACGCATTATTGCGTCGCAGAGTTCATACGCCTCTTCTATGGTGTGCGGTCGTAGTGACTCGTTGGTTTGTTTTCTATCCCATGGACACTTCTCCCGCAAATCATCAAGGACGTCCAGCAAACGTCCAAAAGCTTCTAATTTTTCTTCCTTTGTATGCATTTTAAGTCATTTATAGTGCAAAAGTACAAATTAATTTGTATATTCTTGTCGCATTATAAATAAAAATATGTAATTTTGCACAGAAAATTATAAAATACATCATATACAAATGGAATTAGCTAAGAATTATTCACCGAAAGAGGTTGAATCGAAATGGTATGAATACTGGAATGCTCACAAACTTTTTTCAAGTAAGCCTGACAGCAGAGAGCCATACACGATAGTAATCCCTCCACCAAACGTAACTGGTGTGCTCCATATGGGCCACATGCTCAATAATACAATTCAAGACATTCTGATAAGAAAGGCACGTCTTGACGGCAAAAACGCATGTTGGGTTCCTGGTACCGACCATGCATCTATCGCTACAGAAGCTAAGGTTGTAAATAAGCTATCACAACAGGGCATAAAGAAGTCTGATCTTACACGAGAGGAATTCCTGAAGCATGCGTGGGAGTGGACCGAAGAACATGGAGGCATCATCCTCAAGCAGTTAAGAAGATTAGGTGCCTCATGCGACTGGGATCGCACGGCATTCACCATGGATGAGAAACGTTCAGAGTCAGTACTGAAAGTATTTGTTGATCTCTATGAAAAAGGATACATCTACCGTGGCCTGCGAATGGTAAACTGGGACCCTAAAGCCCAGACTGTTCTCTCAACTGAAGAGGTCATTTACCGTGAGGAAAAATCAAAGCTTTTCCATCTTAAGTATTACGTTGCTGATGCTGACGTCAACCCTGTTATATTGACAGGAGACGAAGAGGAGGTTTGTCATAAGGACGACAAGGGATATTATGCTATAGTTGCAACAACACGTCCAGAAACCATCATGGGTGATACCGCTATGTGTATAAACCCTAAAGACCCGAAAAACCAGTGGCTCAAGGGTCATAAGGTTATCGTTCCGCTCGTAAACAGAGTAGTACCTGTAATCGAAGACAGATATGTCGATATTGAGTTCGGAACAGGCTGTCTTAAAGTAACACCAGCCCACGATATCAACGACTACCAGCTTGGCAAGACACACAATCTTGAAACAATTGATATCTTCAATCCTGACGGCACATTGTCTGAAGCTGCAGTTCTATATGTAGGTCAAGACCGTATGGATGTGAGAAAGCAAATTGCGAAAGACTTAGAGTCTGCCGGACTTCTCGACCATATTGAAGATTATGTCAACAAAGTAGGATATTCAGAACGCAATCAGGATACTGCGGTTGAGCCACGTCTGTGCAAGCAGTGGTTCCTCTCTATGCAGCATATGGCAGATATCGCACTTCCGCCAGTACTAAATGGAGAACTGAAGTTTTATCCGCAGAAATATGTCACCACCTACAAGAACTGGTTGGAGAACATCCAGGACTGGTGTATCTCACGCCAGCTATGGTGGGGACACCGCATCCCTGCATATTTCTTGCCTGAGACAGAAGACGGTGAAGAACGTTTCGTTGTTGCACTGACAAAGGAAGAAGCCGTTGCTAAGGCGAAAGCTATTGATAACAGCATAACAGCGGATCAGGTTATTCAGGACGAAGATGCTCTTGACACCTGGTTCTCATCATGGCTATGGCCAATATCGCTATTCGATGGAATCACAAATCCGGGCAACGAAGAGATAAGCTACTACTACCCTACAGCCGACCTCGTTACTGGTCCAGATATCATATTCTTCTGGGTAGCACGTATGATTATGGCTGGATGCGAATATCAGAAAGAGATACCATTCCGCAACGTCTATTTTACAGGCATCGTACGCGACAAGCTTGGCAGGAAAATGTCAAAGTCTCTCGGCAACTCACCTGACCCGCTGCAGCTTATTGACAAGTATGGCGCTGATGGTGTGCGTATGGGTATGATGCTGGCAGCTCCTGCCGGAAATGACATTCTCTATGATGATGCACTCTGTGCACAGGGTATGAATTTCTGTAACAAGATGTGGAACGCATTCCGCCTTGTCAAAGGCTGGGAAGTAGCAGAAATGCCACAACCTGCTGCTAATGCCAAGAGCGTGACATGGATGCTGGCAAAGATAAAGGAAGTCTACACAGAGATAAACGACCATTTCTCAAAATACAGACTCAACGATGCCCTTATGGCAGCATTTAAGCTTTTCACTGACGAATTCTCAGGATGGTATCTTGAAATGATTAAGCCTGCATATCAGGCTCCTATCGACGCAGCGACATATAAGGACACACTGAATATTTTCGACCAGTTGCTCCATATCATACATCCGTTCATGCCGTTCATCACCGAAGAGCTATGGCAGCATATTGCTGAGCGCAAAGAGGGCGAGTCACTTATGGTCAGCGAATTCCAATTAACACAACCTGACGAAGAAGAACAACAGCTCATCAAACTATTTGAAGATGCCAAGCAGGTTATTTCAGGAGTGCGCGGTGTAAGACAGACAAAGAACATATCTCCTCGTGAACCGCTTGCACTTGAGGTTATAGCAGCCAACGAAACAGGATGCGATGTAACAAAACACGCAGAACTGAATACTATCATTACAAAAATGGCAGTTATCTCAGGCGTATCATATGTATCACAAAAGAGCGAAGGCACATCGTCGTTCCTTATAGGCACACAAGAGTATGCTATTCCTCTCGGCGATCTTATTGATACAGAGGCAGAACTCAGCAAGGCGCAGGCAGAACTCAAGCATCTTGAGGGCTTCCTCATCGGAATACAGAAAAAACTCAGCAACGAGCGCTTTGTCAGCAACGCCCCAGAACAGGTTGTCGCTCTCGAACGTAAGAAAGAGTCTGACACAATAGAGAAGATTACAGCACTCAAAGAGACAATAGCTAATCTTACGAAATAAAAACAATAAACTATAAATGAGAGAGGCTGTTAATCAACGGCCTCTCTTTTATATTTTTCATATAGAGAGTTACTATTCATACACACACTCAATATAACCCATTCAGAGAAAACATCATGAAAAAAAATCTCATTTCATGCATCTCCCTATTGCTTCTAACCACAGCAGCCATACTTGCCGTGTCCTGTAAAGAGCATAACGACGATACCAGCAAGGCTGCTGAGACTGTGATTATGTTCTTCCCTTACAGCAGTTTAGAATCATCCATCACAAAAAATATCGATGCATTCAAGAAGGCCATTGTCTCACGAGGCGGTTTAGGCAGAAGTCGTATTGTCGTTTTCCAGACCATTTCAAATGGAAATGCACGCATGTATGAGATAAAATACGATAATGGCATATGCACTGATCATATCATCGAAGCAGACATGAGCATAACCTTCGAAAGTAACGACCAGCAACAGGTAACGTCTGACATACAACGCATACTATCGATTGTAAAGCAGCATGCAGAGGCCGAGAACTACTCGCTTATCAGCGGATGCCATGGTAATGCATGGCTGCCTGCAGGCACATATAATCTTAATGAACTTAACTCACGCGCATTCGGCACATCTACAACAAACTACCAGATAGATAATTCCTCTGTTGTTACAGCACTCCTTAACGAGGGAATGCATCTCCGCTACATCCTTTTCGATGCATGCTTCATGTCAAACATCGAGACAATATTTGAATATCAGGAAGTCTGCGACTATTACATTTCATCGCCTACGGAAATTCTTGCATACGGAATGCCGTACGATGTAATGGGCGATGCCCTGCTGAAACATAATTACGACGAGGCAGCAAAGAAATATCATGAATTTTATTCTGCCACATCTACCCCATACGCCACAATATCTGTAGTCGACTGCCGCCACATCAGCGATATGGTTAACGTGATGAACAGAATATATGAGTCTGCCGATGTTCTCACAGACGTCAGCACTCTGCAACCGATGGAAGGAATGAAACCTACTGTATTCTTCGATTTTGCAGACTACGTCAATACATTATGCACCGACGACGCCCTGCGTAACGAATTCAACAGCACATTGCAGGCTCTTGTGCCATATAAATACCATACTCCAAGTTTCTACAGCGTCTTTAATAAAAAATTCATTGCAGTAAATTCTTACTGCGGCCTCAACACATCTGAACCCACACAACATCCGGCATTACTTGAAGCCATTCGCCAGACACCATGGCATATTGCAACGCGAGGTGGTAGCAGATAAACAGTCTGTCTACTGTCCTTCCATAAAAAACATAACACTTACTGCTATATACCCCAATGACGGAAAAAACTCTCACATACGACGAGCTACATATCAACATTTCAGACATATATGCGCAGATGGGCTACGGCGATACCATGCCCAGCCAGGATGTAGTAAAGGCTGTTGCAGATATGACAAACGAAATTCGGACATGGCTGAAGGCACGTTTTGTGTTCTGCACAGCTTACGGAACAGCAGATACGGCAAACTCTGAAGTTGCGCTATGCATCGGAGGAGAGCACATACGTTTTTCATGTTCGCCCATCATAACACGCCAACTCAATAAGGCACATGCATACGCTGTATTTATAGCTACAGCAGGAACAGAATATCAGGATTTCATCGAGCGATGCGCCAACGATATGTTTCTGACATTTATTGCTGATGCCATAGGCTCTGTCATAGCCGAAGCATGCGGCGACCGAATGGAGGAAATTCTGCAGACACAGATTGACAAACTAAAGTGGAAGCGCACTAATCGTTTCTCCCCAGGATATTGTGGCTGGCATGTCAGCGAACAGCAAAAACTATTCCCTATCTTCCACGGACAAACAGCAGGTGTCCGCCTTACCGACTCTTCTCTGATGATGCCCATCAAGTCCATATCTGGCATCATCGGCCTGGGCCCTGACGTAAGATATATGCAGTACACATGTGGAATATGCACACAGCAAAACTGCTACAAACGCAGGAAGCGCTAAGGGGTTTAAGGGTTAAATGTTAAGGGGGTAAAGGTCGTCTTTGTCGTTAAAAGAAAGTTTTAAATGTTTTACTCGTTTTGGTTATAAATAATTAACGTATAATTCCCGACAATTCACGTTAAACATTAACCATTAAACGTTAAACATTGTCGTTATCGTCCTCGTTGACGTTAATTAATTCATTAAAATGTCTGGATTATATTTTCATTTCCCCTTCTGCAAGTCACGCTGCATATACTGCGCATTCTACTCCACCACACAGCATGCTCTGCAACAGCATTACTGCAATGCAATGGTGGCAGAACTTGATGCTCGCCTCACATCATGCTACTCTCCGCCATACACCATATATTTCGGAGGCGGCACACCATCGTCACTCAGTACTGAAGCACTCGATATCGTTGTCGATGCCGTACTCAGACACTTACCCCAGGAGGAGATAACAGAATGGACCATCGAATGCAATCCCGACGACATCACAGAGGATTTTGCAGCATGGATAGCGTCATCGCCCATCAACCGTGTGAGCATCGGCATACAGACTTTCAACGACACACGCCTTCGCTGGGCACGACGCAGGCATACTGCTGAGCAAGCCGTCACTGCGGTAAAA
>JAFPAS010000120.1 GCA_017424205.1 Prevotella sp.
AAACTTGTTCAATCTATGCAGAGATGCGAAAGGTGATCAAGGCGCGAAGCAGATGACATTAAACATTAAACGTTAAACATTAAACATTAAACGTTAACCATTAAACGTTAACCATCCAACGCTCACCTTTCAATTATAATCCGTTACAGCGTTACAGTGTTACAGTTGAAAATGGAGAATAAAAACAGCACTAAAAAAACAAACATAAAACAAAACATACCAATGGCAGAAAACTTAAACAACATCCCAACAAGCACAAATAATGGCGAACAAGAGGAGATGTCATTTCTGAACATTCTCAATATATCGTCATTGCTCATTATCAACTGGAAATGGTTTGTGCTGTCTATACTCCTATGCATGGGTATAGCATACACATATCTTAGATATACCACACCGGTATATCAAGCGACAGCCAAAGTGCTCATTAACGACGATAAGGACACACGCGCCCGCCGCAGTTCACTGAACACAACAACATTAGGCATGATGTCTAACTCGCAAGGCGTAGAAAACGAGATGGTCATCATCTCATCGCGCTCTATTGCACTTGATGTTGTGAAAAAACTCAAGCTGTATACAACGTACACACACCAGGGCAGAATTGTCGACCGTCTGATGTATAAGACACAGCCGCTCGTTGTTGACATCGACACCAAATCGCTTGATGCGCTGAAGATGCCGATTACTCTCAATATCACATTCGAGAAAGGCAAATACAACATTCACGGCCAATATACTGTCGTGCGCAAGAACGAATTTGACCAGAATGTGTACGAACCAAGAGAGATAAAGACTACATTGCCGAATATTCCTGCACGTATACGCACATCTGTGGGATACCTCACTTTCCTCATAAACGCTGAGAGCACATCACATATGAAGGAAGGCGAGACAACTATCGTGCGCATTGTCCCACCAGAGCAGGCAGCAGGCGCTTTTGCAGGGCGACTGGCTGTGCAGCAGGTAGGCAAGGCTACAACTATTCTCAGCTTGACTTATACTGACATCAGTGTAGGACGCGCAAGCGATTATCTGCAACAGCTCGTAAAGAGTTATAACGACGACTCAAACAACGACAAGAATATTATTGCGGCACGCACAGAGGAATTCATTAACAACCGACTGGAGAAAATCAATGCTGAACTCGGAATGACTGAAGGCCAGCTCGAGAACTTCAAACGCCGCAATAGAGTTGTGGAGCTTGATATGACTGCATCAAACGCTTTCAGCCAGACAACTAATTACGACCAGAAACTGGCAGACATGTCTACACAGATAGCGCTTCTAAATAGCATTTCTGACTATATGGACATGCCGCAGAATAAATATCAAACTCTGCCTTCAAACGTAGGACTTACTGACCAGGCAGCGTCATCGCTCATAAATACGTATAACCAAATCGTACTTGACCGTAATCGTCTGCTTAGAACTGCAAACGAAAACAGCCCTACTGTCATACCACTGACTGAGCAGCTGAACGACCTGACAAGCAGTATTCGCCGTGCTATGTCGCAAGCACGCAACAACTATGAGATTCAGCGCCGTGCAATGCAGAATCAGTATACAAAGTATAACGCGCAGGTGCAGCAAAGCCCTATGCAGGAACGTATCCTCAACGAGATCGGACGACAGCAGGAGGTGCGCTCAGGATTGTATCTGATGCTTTTGCAGAAGCGTGAGGAGAACTCTATAGAGCTTGCAGCTACTGCCGACAAGGGAAAACTCATTGACAGCCCTGCTTTTGCTGGACAGATTTCGCCAAAGACAAATATGATTTACTTCAGTGCCTTTGGCATCGGCTTCGCTATTCCGTTTGTGATTATCCTGCTCATACAGCTGCTGAGATATAAGATTGAAGGACGAAATGATGTTGAGCGACTCACATCACTGCCTATCCTTGCCGACATTCCTGTTGCCAGCGAAGTGGCGAAGGGAAAAGCGGATATCGTGGTGAAAGAGAACAAGAACAACATGATGGAAGAGGTGTTCCGCTCTCTACGAACGAATCTGCAGTTTATGCTGAAGGATGGCGAGAAGACCATCATGCTCACTTCAAACACATCTGGCGAGGGCAAAACATTCATCGCTGCCAATCTGGCTGTCAGCTTCGCACTGCTCGGCAAGAAGGTTCTCCTTGTTGGTCTTGACATACGCAAGCCTCGCTTGTCTACACTATTCGACATCAACGACAAGAACAAGGGCATAACACGCATTCTTGTGCACGACGATCCTACATGGGCAGATATATGCGAGCAGATTGCTCCTTCAGAGGTAAACAGAAATCTTGATCTCCTCATGGCAGGCCCTATTCCACCAAACCCTGCCGAACTGCTGCAGAGAGACTCTCTTGACAAGATTTTTGAAATTCTGCGTCAGCAGTATGACTATATCATCATTGACACTGCGCCTGTAGGGCTTGTTACTGACACTCTATGCATCGGACGTGTTGCCTCTGCCACAGTATTCGTGTCACGCGCTGACTATACTCCTAAGAGTGCTTTCGGCTTCATCAACGAACTGTCAGAGAGCGAGAAACTTCCGAATTCTGCCATCGTCATTAACGCTGTCGACCTTTCTAAACGCAAGTATGGCTACTACTACGGCTACGGACGCTACGGCAAATACGGAAAATATGTATCGTATAAGGCTTATGGCGCATACGGACGCTACGGTAAACGCTACGGCAGCTATGGACACTACGGCGACTACACTATGAGCCGCTACGGTGACAAGGACGATAATTCTTTCAAGAGATAAGATAAATAATGAGTTGAAAAGCCTACGCTCGAACTACAGGTTCTATTTATGGCTTCTCAACTCATTTACATTATCCTCTATCATCCTCTGTTACAGTGTTACAGCGTTACAGTTAAAAAAACAAGAAGAATATATATAATCACATAAAATTAGCATTTACGCTCTCCGCTTATGGCTGCGTGAGGAACATATCCTTATAACAAAACTTTAATACAGATATCTTAAATTTTATGACAATAGCAGTTGACTTTGACGGCACAATAGTAGAACACCGCTATCCTGAAATTGGCAAAGAGATTATCTTTGCTACAGACACACTGAAGATGTTAATAAACGACGGACATCAACTTATACTGTGGACAGTACGCGAAGGTGAGATGCTTGATGAAGCTGTAGAATGGTGCAGACAGAGAGGCGTAGAGTTCTATGCCGTAAATAAGGATTTCCCAGAAGAAGATGTAGAAAAAAACGAAAACTATTCTCGAAAACTGAGAGTTGACTTATTCATTGATGACCGAAACATTGGTGGCTTGCCTGATTGGGGCACGATATATCAAATGATTAATGAACACAAATCGTACAAAGAAGTTCTTGATGGGCAGCGTAGCATGTCTCTTGACGATGTTGAAGACGACCGCCCGCGTCGTAAATGGTGGCAAATACGATAACTGCAGTTTGCACTAAAAACAACGTCTTATCATCTATTAGTGTGTTTCTATCTCTTTAACTATAGCTTAAAGGTCTGTTTATAAATGGGTCAGTCAGAATACTGTCCCGCAAATTAAGCTACACTTCCCCATCTACAATACCGCCGCCTATCTTCATAACGCAATATGGCGTCAACACCTATACAAAATCATATAGGTGTCGACGCCATAATGTTATCTAGCAACATATATCTATTGTGAAGTTGCAAAGCCACACAAGCACTGTGTCAGCAAATATTCCTATTCAGCAATTAATAGGCGGCTGACATCTAAATGCATTTACATTGGCTGAGCGCGCACACGAGACAATGTTTCAGGTGTCATCTGCAGATAAGAAGCTATGAAAACAAGGGGAGCACGCAATGCTACCTGAGGCATCAGTTTGCAGAAACGAACATATCTGTCATGTGCTGTTTCGAATCTAACGAGATCAGCATGCACCTGCGACAATATTAGCGACTCCTCAAGAATCTTTCTATACAATATCTGAATATTGTTATTGTGCAAGGCTACTTGCTCAAGGGCCTTCTTAGGCAATGCGAAGATGTACGTATTTTCCAGCGCTATCACTTCCTGCTGAGTAGGAATCTCCTCGAAGAGACTCTGTATGCTCATGAAAATGCTTCCGTCAACACCAAGATGTTCCGTCACCTCCTTGCTGTTCTTCATGTAGTACTGACGCACTAATCCTGAATGGATATAGTATATATTCTTGCAGACCTCGCCCGCTGACAGAATCTTCTTGCCTTTCTGGAAATTCATAGGCACCAGAATCTGCTCAAGCGCATCGAGTTCTTCATGCGTCATTGTACTGTACTTTCTCGCAAGTTCGCGTGCAACATCTCGTGTTGAAATAATCTGCTGTTTCATAGGGGTATATATTTCTTGTGTGTTTTTATTAGATTTACAAAGTTTTTTAGTCAAGTTTCAGAACAGCAAGGAAAGCCTTCTGCGGCACTTCGACATTACCTATCTGCTTCATGCGCTTCTTTCCTTTCTTCTGCTTTTCAAGAAGCTTACGCTTACGGCTGACATCACCACCATAACACTTTGCAGTTACATCTTTTCGGACGCACTTGATTGTTTCTCGTGCTACAATCTTCGCACCGATAGCTGCCTGTATCGCAATATCAAACTGCTGTCTTGGAATGAGCTCTTTTAATTTCTCACACATGCGTCTTCCTAACGTAACAGCATTGTCTACGTGAGTAAGAGCAGAAAGAGCATCAACGCTTTCGCCATTGAGCAGAATGTCAAGCTTAGCAAGTTTAGATGGTCGGAATCCGTCTATATGATAATCAAACGAAGCATATCCCTTAGATATAGACTTCAGCTTGTCATAGAAATCTATCACAATTTCACCGAGCGGTATATAGAAATGTATCTCTACTCTATTACCAGATATATATTCCTGCTTTATAAGTTCGCCACGCTTATCAAGACACAACGTCATAATAGGACCGATATAACTTGTATCGGTAATTATTGTTGCATGTATATATGGCTCCTCAATATGGTCAATAGACATAATGTCTGGCAATCCAGAAGGATTATGCACCTCTTTTGCCTCGCCATGCTTGTCATATACCATATATGATACGTTTGGCACTGTTGTGATTACGTCCATATTAAACTCGCGGTCAAGACGTTCCTGGATAATCTCCATATGCAGGAGGCCGAGGAAACCACAACGGAAACCGAAACCTAACGCCACAGACGACTCTGGCATGAAGGTTAGCGACGCATCGTTAAGCTGAAGCTTTTCAAGCGAAGCACGCAGATTTTCGTAATCTGCTGGGTCAATAGGATATACTCCGGCGAAGACCATCGACTTAACCTCCTGGAATCCGGAGATAGCACTGCTGCAAGAGCGTTCTGTATGGGTAATTGTATCGCCCACCTGAACCTCCTTAGCATTCTTTATTCCACTTATGATATATCCTACTTCGCCAGTAGAGAGCATCTGCTTAGGCACCATATCCATCTTCAGCACACCTACCTCATCAGCAATATACTCCTGTCCGGTATTGAAGAATTTAACCTTGTCGCCTTTACGGATGCTTCCGTTCTCTATCTTAAAATATGCTATAATGCCTCTGAATGAATTGAATACCGAGTCAAAAATCAGGGCTTGCAGCGGAGCATCCTTATCTCCTTCTGGATGAGGAACGCGCTCAACTATCGCATCGAGCACTCCCTTTATGCCTTCACCTGTTCTGCCTGATGCACGCAAGATTTCCTCTCGTTTACATCCGATGAGCTCTATTATCTCATCCTCTACTTCGTCAGGCATAGCAGAAGGCATATCAATCTTATTTATAACAGGTATGATTTCCAAATCATGGTCAATAGCCATGTAAAGGTTTGATATCGTCTGTGCCTGAACGCCCTGTGTAGCATCAACAACGAGCAACGCACCCTCGCATGCTGCTATTGAACGGCTTACCTCGTAAGAAAAGTCAACGTGTCCTGGAGTATCGATAAGATTAAGTATATACTTTTCATCGTTGTAAGTGTACTCCATCTGTATTGCATGGCTCTTGATCGTAATACCTCTTTCTTTCTCAAGATCCATATTGTCAAGCATCTGCCCTTCTGTCACCTGTATGGTATTTGTATATTCCAGCAGACGGTCTGCCAGAGTGCTCTTTCCATGATCTATATGGGCTATGATGCAAAAGTTTCTTATATGTTTCATAAATACTCATTCTGTAATGCGTCGTCCTCTAATGCGCATTTGACATGCAAATATAGTCAATATTTTTTAATTTTCACTTGTTATTTAATATTTTTTTCGATTTAAATCAAGTAATAGCACGAAATCATGCCATTTCAACATGCTCATATTACAGAACAGGAGACAGAGACAAAGAAACTACGCTGTTATTGCAACATTAC
>JAFPAS010000121.1 GCA_017424205.1 Prevotella sp.
GCTGTTTACGAAAAGACATTCGCCTGTGAGAAGAAGCAAGGCAAGCGATACTTCCTTTTCTTCGAGGGCGTAGGCTCTTATGCTACAGTCACACTCAACGGACACACATGGCCGAAGCAGTCAGTAGGCAGAACCACATGGACACTCGATATCACAGACCATGTCAGAGACGGTCAGAACAAGCTCTCGGTGCTCTGCGACCATCCCGAACTCATCACCGACATGCCATGGGTATGTGGCGGATGTTCTTCTGAATGGGGATTCTCTGAAGGTAGCCAGCCGCTTGGCATCTATCGTCCGGTTTCGCTGGTTGAGACAGACGAGGTGCGCATAGAGCCTTTCGGCGTGCATGTTTGGAACAACAACGCCTGCGATACCGTATACATCAACAATGAGGTGAAGAACTACGGCACCACAACGGCAGAATTTGAGGTTGTCAATAACTTCAATCTTGCCAGCGGAAAACGTGCCTTCCGCCTCACAACGAAGGTTACGCTGCAGCCAGGCGAGACACGCATCATAAGCCAGAAGTCTGCCATTAGCAACGCTATGCGCTGGTCGCCAGCAGACCCTTATCTCTACAATGTAGTGTCAATGATAAAGCGTGACGGCAAGACCACCGACCAGGTAGTGACACCTTACGGCATCCGCAGCATACAATACGTGCGCAAGAATGCAGCGCCAGGATTCTTCATGAACGGCGAGCGTACATTCATCAACGGCACATGCGAGTATGAACATCTCCTCGGAGGCGGACACGCATTCTCGCCAGAGCAGATAGCGTCGCGTATTAAACTCATTCAGCAGGCAGGTTTCAATGCTTATCGTGAAGCTCACCAGCCGCACAACCTCCTCTATCAAGACCTGCTCGACAGCAAGGGAATACTCTTCTGGAGCCAGTTCTCAGCACACATCTGGTATGATACGCCACAGTTCCGCGAGAATTTCAAGCGTCACATGCGCCAGTGGATAAAGGAGCGTCGTAATTCTCCGAGCGTCATCATGTGGGGCTTGCAGAACGAGTCAACACTTCCAAAGGCATTTGCTGAGGAGTGCTGCGCAATCATTCGCGAGATGGACCCTACCTGCGCAATGTCTGAAGAACAGCCAGGCCGACTCATCACAACATGCAATGGTGGCGAGGGAAGCGACTGGAACGTCATTCAGAACTGGAGCGGAACATACGGTGGTACTGCACTCAACTACAACAACGAGATGAAACGCCCAGACCAGCTGCTCAATGGTGAGTATGGCGCATGGCGTACGGTTGGACTCCACAGCGAGGCACCTCTCGATTCGCTTCGTAAGGAGAAGGCATACAGCGAGGAGCGTGCCACAGATCTTATGGAGACAAAGGTGCGTCTGGCAGAGGAAGTGAAGGACAGTATCTGCGGACACTATCAGTGGATATTCGCCACACACGATAATCCTGGACGCGTGCAGCCAGATGAGGCCTACCGAATGACAGACAAGATTGGTCCGATAAACTATAAAGGTCTCCTCACGGTATGGGAGCAGCCAGCCGATATGTATTTCATGTATCGTGCCAACTATGTCTCACCAGACGAAGACCCGATGGTTTACATCAACTCACACACATGGGCTGACCGTTTCAAGACCACTGGTCCACGCCGCACAGACATAGCGGTTTATAGCAATTGCGACAGCGTCATGCTCTACAATAGTGGCAATGATAAAGTCTATCTTGGCCGCAAGCGCAATGCACGCAAGCCAGGCACCCACATGCTATGGGAGCACCGCATGGTCAAGTATAACGTCCTTCGTGCCGTAGGCTATCGTCATGGCAAGGCAGTGGCAGAGGATGTTATCATCCTTGAGGGCCTTGAGCAGGCTCCAGGCTTCGACCGTCTGTATTCTCCTTCAGCTGTTGTGCCAGTGCCAGCCGACAACAATCGCGAACTTCTGAAGCCTTCAGCAGGAAATTACGTGCTACGTCTTAACTGCGGCGGCGATTCGTATACCGACACATACGGCAACAAATGGATGTGCGACGACATGACTTACAGCCGTTCATGGGGCGATTTCTTCGCCAATAATGATACCGTGCAGTCTGTACTAAACATACAGAAGGCAAAGGCTTCGCAGGCATCAGTCAGCGTACCTATACACGGCACCCGCGATTGGAGCCTCTTCCGGACATTCAGATACGGACGCCATCGTCTGCAGTATGAGTTCCCTCTGCCTGACGGAACATATCAGGTGGAACTCTATTTTGCTGAACCATGGCTTGGCATCGGTGGCGGCATTAAGGGCGACTACGAGGGACAGCGCATGTTCTCTGTAGCTGCAAACGGCAAGACCGTTATCCGCGACCTCGATGTGTGGGCTGAGGCTGGACATGCTGGAGCATTGAAGAAGACTGTCACCGTGGAAGTAAAGGGCGGCAAGCTCAATCTTTCTTTCCCTGAAGTGAAGGCAGGTGAAGCTATCATCTCAGCCATCGCTATTATTGCTCCAGAAGGTGTTAAACCTCTGCCAGCAGGTAAGGACGGCGTATGGAAGGCCATCGAAGCCGACCGTGTGGAACGTCTGCCAAAGACCATGCTGCCTGCTGACGAGGAAGCATTCCCTGCAAGCCAGTACAAGCCGCAGAAGAATCTCAAGGCACGCGATAAGAGCGAGACAATGTTCCTCATTACTCCAGGCGTTGCCCGTGAGTATGCGCTGCGCTTCAGATACCGCAATGAAGGCGAGCCTGTCACAGTTCAGATGCGCATCATCGACGAGAAAGGCATTGTCCTTGTAGACAGAGAAATCCTCATACCTACACAGAAGAAGAAATTCAAGCTTCTCAGCACCACTACCGGCACACAGATTAATGCCGGCAACTATCATCTTCAGCTCCTGCAGCCAGGCACGAAGAAAACAATCAAGGGCGTTGAGTTTGAGTTTGTTGAGGTGCAGTAATGCTGATGCATAAGCAATAGCAAACAGAAAGACAATATATGAAACAGTGTCATGGCTGTCTGTGTCCTGCAAGAAGGAAACAGACAGCATGACATACCTAAGAAACAGCAATATCATTATGAAGCAAAGAATTATCTCTGCAATGCTCGTTGTCAGCTGTGCGATAAGCGTTCACGCAGCACAGAATGATTGGGAGAACGAGAATGTGATACAGATAAACCGTGAACCCGCACGAGCATACTTCATGCCGTATGCTGCCACACCAGGCGACAGACATCTGTCGCTCAACGGAACATGGCAGTTCCGCTGGGCACCGACCCCTGAGGCAATAGCCCAGGCACAATGGACCACTATCGCCGTCCCTGCCAATTGGGAGGTTAACGGTTTCGGTACGCCTATCTACTCTTCGTCAGGATATACCTTCAAGGTGAACCCTCCTTATGTCATGGGCACTCCGAAGAAGGGCTATACGACAGAAACCGAGCGCAACCCTACAGGACACTACCGTCGCACATTCACTCTTCCAGAAACATGGAGCACTGATGGCGGACAGACATATCTGCGTTTCGATGGCGTGATGTCAGCATTCTACGTCTACATCAACGGCAAGAGGGTAGGCTATTCGCAGGGAAGCAATCATCCGTCAGAGTTTAATGTTACGCAATACGTTAAGGCTGGCGAGAATCAAATAAGCCTTGAGGTCTACAAATATAGCGATGGCACATATCTTGAAGACCAGGATGCGTGGCGCTTTGCCGGTGTCCATCGTGATGTGACGCTCTTCCATACTCCGTCAATACGTTTGCGCGACTATACTATCCGCACCGTTGCGGTAGATGACACATATCGCACATTCTCCCTGCAGGTAAATCCGAAACTGCAGAGCCATGACGGACACAGCGGTGAAGGGTACAAGGTTATGGCAGCACTCTATGATGCTGAAGGCGCAAAGGTAACAGAGATGTCGGCTGACGCTCTGCCTATACTCAATCTCGCACATAAGGCTGGCGTGATGAACGAGTGGTATCCGCAGCGCGGACACATGAAGTTCAACCGTATGGACACTGTTGTTAATGACGTCAAGACATGGACAGCTGAAACTCCATATCTCTATACGCTTCGCCTGTCACTAATAGACGATAAAGGCCAGACCATCGAACAGGCTGTGCAGAAAGTAGGTTTCCGTCATCTTGCCATAAAAGACGGCATGTTCCTCGTCAATGGCAAGCAGGTGCGTTTCCGTGGTGTCAACCGCATAGAGTTTGACCCTTACAACGCACGCGTCGTTTCAGAAGAGCGCATGCTGCAGGACATACGCCTCATGAAAGAGGCCAACATCAATGCAGTGCGTACAGCCCACTCGCCAGCCCAGCCTCGCTGGTATGAGTTGTGTGACTCGCTCGGACTCTATGTCCTTGATGAGGCAGACGCAGAAAACCATGGATTGCGTGGCGAACTCACATCGACACCATCATGGAATACAGCCATGATGGACCGTGTCATACGTCTTGCAGAGCGCGACAAGAATCATCCTTGTGTCGTATTCTGGAGCCTTGGCAACGAAAGTGGCTACGGCGCAAACCACAGTGCAATGGCAGGCTGGCTGCATGAGTTCGACCCTACGCGTTTCGTTCATTACGAAGGAGCACAGGGCACGACCGAAGGCAATATCTCAGCTACAGCAGATCCGCAGCCAGATCCTATCTGTGTTGATGTTATCTCACGTTTCTATCCTCGCGTCATGCAGGAGTATCTTAATCCAGGCGTGCCAGAAGGCTCTGACAAAGAGCGTGCAGAGAATGCCCGCTGGGAGCATCTGCTCGGCATAGCACAGCGCGAATGGAAGTTCTCTGGCGGCTATCTCGATGGTGTTGTTGACAACCGTCCGGTGCTGACTTCAGAGTATGCGCACTGCATGGGCAACGCCCTTGGCAATTTCCAGGAGTATTGGGA
>JAFPAS010000122.1 GCA_017424205.1 Prevotella sp.
ACATCCGGACGATATTTCTCTGCTGTAGTCTTCCAGAAGACGCTATAGTGTCCTTCTGTATCAAAGAGTGAGCCATCGAGGTCGAACAGCGCAGCCTTGAATTGTTTCATGATTTATAAATGTATAAATAGATTGTATTTTTTCTCAAACGATATTCTCAGTATGGTCTGTCCGCATATGCGAAATGTTCTACACCTCTCTCAAGATCAGTAACAGATGCTGCCATACCATATCGACCGTAGGAATAAGGAGTTTTTCGTCTGGCGAATGCACTCCGCGCAGTGTCGGTCCCATGCTCACCATATCGAGGTTTGGATAGCGTTCTGCAAACAAGCCGCACTCCAGCCCGGCATGTATACCGATAACTCGCGGTTCCTTACCAAACAGCTGGCGGTATGTGCTGACCGTCACATCCACGAGGTGGCTGTTGGCACGCGGCTGCCATGCCGGATATCCGTCACCCTGCTCTACTTCAGCGCCAGCCAGTTCAAAACAAGTCTTTACTGTTGCAGCCATATTGGCACGCTGGCTCATGACACATGAGCGTTGTGAGGTGACCACGCGGCACACTGTCTCGTCAGTATCTATGCTGGCAAGATTGCTCGATGTCTCAACGAGCCATGACAGCTCTTCTGCCTGACACATATTCAAGACGCCATTGTCAATAGCCTGCAATGCGAGTATTATACGACGCGCAGCATCCTCTTCGATAATCTGCTGTGCATCAGAAGAACCCATAAGGAGTTCCACACGCGGTTCAGTTACATGATATTCCTCCGCGACCTCTGCCGCATAGACGTTCCATGCAACTTTCACATCCTCCTTAAGAGAAGCAGGCACACAGAAAACGACAGAAGCGTCACGCGGAATAGCATTATGCGCTTTGCCGCCATGAATATCAGCTATGCGCAATGGCATTCGCTGCATCTCTTGATACAGAAACCTTGCAATGAGCTTTATTGCGTTAGCACGTTTCTTGTTTATATCATCGCCAGAATGTCCGCCTAGCAGACCACGCACCTGCGCTTCGAGGAAGAACATACCTTCGGGTGCCTCCTCACGTGTGTAAGTGAACCTTGCTGTAGTATTAACACCTCCGGCACATGAGATAAAGAATTCACCCTCATCCTCTGAGTCAAGATTAATCAGATAGTCGCCAGTCATAAATCCTGCCTCCATGCCCATCGCTCCTGTCAGGCCTGTTTCCTCATCACGGGTAAATACACATTCAATCGGACCGTGCTCTATGTCTGTCGCACGCAGGAGCGCGAGCTGCATAGCACAGCCGATACCGTCGTCCGCTCCGAGCGTAGTGCCGTCAGCGCATAGCCAGTCGCCGTCTATGTATGTTTCTATAGGGTCATTAAGAAAATCAATATCTTTCCCGTCAATGCTCTCGCATACCATGTCCATATGCGACTGCAGTATGACAACAGGCTTGTGCTCCATGCCAGGCGTTGCAGGCTTGCGTATAATCACGTTGCCCGTAGCATCTACTATAGTCTCCAACTCTAATTCTCTGCCGACGCTTTCGAGATACTCAATAATCTTCTCTTCGTGCTTCGACGGGCGTGGTATTGCATTGATTTTTGCAAATTCCTCAAAGACAATTGCTGGTTTTAATTCTTTTTTAGTCATTATTATGAGATATTATAAGGTTATACGAAACTTTTTTACTAATTTTGCAATCGAATTATATACTTGAATATTGCAAAGGTAATAAAAAATGCTCAAAATATTCCTCTTTTCGATGTTAATAATTGCTATCAGCATAGTTTTTATATCAATCAGGGTCTATGCGGGCAAGGATGGCAGGATGCGGTCGTTTCATATTCACGACAGCGACGAAATGAAAAAGAGAGGCATCGGATGCGTTATAGACCAAGACCGTGCCGCACGCAAGCAAGGCCGCCGCAAGCAAGATGGGCATAAGACAAAACAAGAAACAGAAACAAAACTATAAAATACAATCAACACAATGAAAAAAACAAATCTTTTCGCAGCACTCTGTGTTGCTCTCGCATTGACAGCATGCGACAAATCTAAGACAGCAGACGTTACTGCAACAAAAAGCGAAACAGCACCAGCAGAACTCAAAATTGCATACGTCGAGGTCGACTCTATCATGACTCAATACCAGTTCTGCAAGGACTACACACAAATCCTCACCAAGAAAGGACAGAACATAGAAAGCACCATACAGAAGAAAGGCGAAGCATTGCAGAGCGCTGTAAACAATTTCCAGCAGAAGCTGCAGCAGAACGCATACACACGCGAGCAGGCAGAGTCTATACAGCTCAACCTGCAGAAGCAGGATGCTGACCTGAGAGCGCTGCAGCAGCGACTGGCTACAGAATTCCAGAGCGAGCAGGAGAAATTCAATATCGCACTGCGCGATTCAATAAAGAATTACCTTGCAAAATATAATAAGGAGAAGAAATATTCTATCATCCTTTCAAAGCAGGGTGAGAATCTGCTCTATGCCGACAAGAGCTATGACATTACAGAAGAAATCATAACCGGACTCAACAAGGCTTACAAGCCAGCCGAAGTGAAAAAGGAGCAGAAGGACACTAAAAAATAAGCATACATGAATAAAAAGGAGCGCACCCTGCGTATTCTTGAATTCTTCAACGCACAGCAGTCTGAAATAACTACAGAATTAAACTTTTGTAGCGTCTTCCAACTGCTGTGCGCTGTTGTGTTAAGTGCTCAATGCACCGACAAAAGGGTGAACACAGTGACACCGCAGCTCTTCAATCGCTTCCCCACTCCTGAAGCCATGGCAGACGCCTCGCCCGAAGAGATTCGGCATATCATAGCGAGCATCAGCTATCCTAACACGAAAGCAGAGAAACTCGCAGCGCTAGCAAGAAAAATCGTAACAGAGCACAATGGTGTAGTGCCTGACACCTTCGAGCAACTCACTGCTCTGCCTGGAGTCGGAAGAAAAACAGCCAATGTCATGCTTGCTGTAGCCTTTGGCATACCTGCCATGCCTGTTGATACACACGTATTCAGAGTGAGCAGACGCCTCGGCATCGCAACACAGTCTGCCGACACCCCAGAGAAGGTCGAGCAGCAACTCACAAAACTTATTCCTTCAGAGCTTCTTGCAAAAGCCCACCACTGGCTGCTGCTTCACGGCCGCTACATCTGCAAGGCACGCACACCACATTGCGAAGCATGCGGCATCACTCACCTGTGCTGCTGGTATAGAAAACAGAAATAACACACACTCTCTCTGCATATTCCACATAAAGCACACATCTCTCACTCTATGGCAAAAGAAAAAAAAGCATACGTCTGCTCTTACTGCGGACAGGAATCAGCAAAATGGATAGGCAGATGTCCTGCCTGCGGACAATGGAACACATTCAAGGAGATAACTCTGCACGACACCGCCAAAAACGCCATGGCTGACGTTCTGCCCGCTCTCGCAGAAAATAATGGCGTGCGCAAACTGGCTGAAATATCTGCTGAGGGCGAACAGCGCCTCGACATGCACGACAGCGAACTGAACCGCGTGCTTGGTGGCGGACTCGTAAAAGGCTCGCTTGTACTCCTCGGCGGCGAACCCGGCATCGGCAAGTCTACACTCACGCTGCAAACCATACTTAATATTAACGACATAAATATTCTCTATGTCAGCGGCGAGGAGAGCCTGCAGCAACTGAAGATGAGGGCAGAACGCCTCTCTGGCAACAGCCTCTCGCAGAACACCAACGTCTCCGTGCTCTGCGAAAACTCACTCGAAAATATCTTTGCAGTGATAAAAGAGACTGCTCCGCAACTGCTTATCGTCGACTCCATTCAGACCATCTCAACCGATAGGGCTGATGCCTCGCCAGGCACCATAACACAGGTGAGAGAGTGTGCTGCCATGCTACTTAGATATGCTAAAAGCAGCCGCGTACCCGTGATTCTCATAGGCCATATCACAAAAGACGGCACAATAGCCGGACCGAAGATTCTGGAGCACATCGTTGACACCGTCATACAGTTCGAGGGAGACCAGCATCATATCTACCGTATACTCCGTTCTATAAAAAACCGATTCGGATCGACATCCGAACTGGGCATATACGAGATGCAGCAGAACGGACTACGAGAGGTCAGCAACCCCTCAGAGCTCCTTCTCACCCCGAACACAGAAGACATTTCCGGACTCGCCATCTCTGCCACCATCGAAGGCATGCGCCCGTTCCTCGTCGAAACACAGGCGCTGGTGTCAACAGCAGCCTACGGCACACCGCAGCGCACTGCCACCGGATTCGACCAGCGACGCCTCAATATGCTGCTTGCCGTACTCGAGAAGCGCATCGGCTTCCGTTTGGCGCAGAAAGATGTCTTTGTCAATATCGCCGGAGGAATACGCACCACAGATATGGCTATGGACCTCAGTGTCGTTGCAGCCGTCGTATCGAGCAATACCGACACACCGCTGCCAGCAAGATGGTGCCTTTGCGGCGAGGTTGGCCTGTCGGGCGAAGTCAGACCTGTCAGCCGCATAGAACAGCGCATAGCTGAAGCCACAAAGCTGGGCTTCACCGATATCATATTACCGTATAATAATGCCGTAAACATTAACACCAAAGCATACCGAATAAATATCCATCCTGTGAAAAACGTTAACGACGCATTAAGAAAATTGTTGGGATGAGGGAGAGGATGAGTCTATTACTTTGACTCTCCTCTTTCTTTTTATCCCCTCTAAATCTCACCACCTTCCACGTTGTCTGCGACACGGATAACAAAAAAAATGATGATATGAAGGAGGAATAAGAAACGGAGATTAAGGGACGATGTCTGCTACAAAGAAAGGGGGATGACAGAGCGAGGGCATGCCTTGTCTGACGGCGGCTATCGCTTTCTGAAAAACAGATA
Source organism: Prevotella sp. (assembly GCA_017424205.1). Classification (GTDB taxonomy): domain Bacteria; phylum Bacteroidota; class Bacteroidia; order Bacteroidales; family Bacteroidaceae; genus Prevotella. The sequence continues at coordinate 4,888 of JAFPAS010000122.1, forward strand.
AAGGACAACGGGCGCTCCAACTAATGGTGTTACGGCAGAGAGGGGGATGATCTGGTCAGTGAACGCTGTGCATGCAAGGTTGCACAGCATGGCTACCGTCGCTCCGAAAAATATGGTTGTGGGGAACAGCGTGCGGAAATCGTCGGTGCGGCATACGAAGCGTGAGATATGGGGAACTGCAAGTCCAAGAAAAGAGACGGGTCCGCAGTATGCCGTAATAACTGCGCAGAGGATGCCTACAACAAGGAGCATGCGGATATGCAGCGAGCGTACGGAATAGCCGAGGCTGGCGGCATAGCGTTCGCCAAGAAGCAATGCATTCAGCGGTTTTATGAGCGGCAGGCAGGCTATCAGCGGCAGCGTTACAGCAGCAGCCAGCCATGGTATCTGCTGCAACGACACCAAAGAGAAGTCGCCCATGCCCCACAGGACATATCCTTGTATTGCTGTCTCCGAGGCTGAATAGGTGAACAGGGTGATAAGGGAGGATATAAGATAGCCTATCATTATTCCGGCTATAAGAAGAACAAGATGGTTGGCGGCAACGGCTGAGATAAACACCAGCAGGGCTGTGACAAGCAAGGCTCCTGCAAGCGCTGCAAGAAAAAGGAGCATCTGTCCGGAGAGTCCAGACAGCACATCGCCCACGACGGAAGCTCCTCCCGCAAGCAGCATGACAATGGCGACTCCGAGGCTGGCGCCATTGGTGACACCAAGCACCGAGGGGCCTGCCAAGGGATTATGGAAGACGGTCTGCAGCAGCAAGCCTGAAACTGCCAGCCCTGCACCCGAGAGCATGGCTGTAAGGGCTTGCGGCAGACGGCTCTCGACGATTACATATCGTACGGTGTCATCGGCTGACGTGCCCATGAGAACGCTCCATATCTCTGACATGTCGAAGCGGACTGACCCAAAGAATATGTTCGACAGGAATACGAGGAGGAAAACAACAACTGAAACGTATACGGAGTTCTTCATGCTATATATATATCATCGAGCCTTGAAATAAAAAACATTCTCGCCTGGAACTGCCACCTCTGGATGAAAAATACGGATGAGGTCGGCAAGAAGTAGATCGGGATGGAACGGCACTTTTTCGTAGAAGGCGGTCGTCATGGTGTTGCAACACCACACGTTGCGGGTCTTGTACGGCTGGAATTGCGTGTATATATTACGCTCTGCAGCCAAACTCTGCAACGTGATATCTGCATCTGATTTCAGCAGCCATACATCTGCCTTCTGCGCATCGTGCAGCACTTGCTCTGGTGACATGCACAGACTGCCTTTGCGTGAATGGCGGTCAGGGAACGGACTGTCGGCTCCGGCATCGAGATACATGCGGGCAAAAGTACTTTTCGGTCCGGGGACATACCACTGGCTCCCCATGCACTTCTCTGACAGCACAAGAGGACGGGAAGTGACGGCAGATACTTTGGATTTCATACTGTTATAGCTCGCTGCTACCTCTGAGAATATACTATCGCCTTTTTCTTTTGCACCAAACAAGAGGGCGTAGAACTTTATCCATTCTGCACGGCCTAACGGTGTCGTCTCCATATAGTCGGCACACATGATGATGGGGATGTTAAGATTATCGAGCTTTGTCAGGTCGTTGTATTCGTATGGCGACATCAAGATGGCGTCTGGACGCACTGTGATGATTTTCTCAATCGACGGTGACACGGAATTACCGCAATCTGCAACGCGGCCTGTGGCTATGCGGTCTTTAAGCGTGCTGCTATTTATATATGGTGCATCGCACACAGAACTGATATTGTCAAGACATCCAAGTTCTTCGAGCAGGCTGCAATGAACCGTTGTCATGACGAGCGACCTGGATAGAGGTATGCGGACTTGCTGCCCGTCTGGCAGGGCTTCGGAGGTGTTGCCGTCAATAAGAATAAGGCGCTGCAGAAACTTGCCTGGCATCCAGGGATTGTGTATGTCTACCTGATAATAGCCGTCTCCTTCTGTTATGCTAAGGATTTCTGCATAGTCTACCCCGCTGTGGATTGTCTCTTTCTCGTTTTGACTGCATGAAGCAAAAAGAAGCGCAATCAGCAGGAATCGGAATATCATTATGTGTATAGGGCCAAAGTGCATGCAAGAAATAGGATGTTATATTTCGTAACGATATTTATGGCAGATGCAGAACTATGTCTGAACACTATCGCTGGTCACAGGATGCAGCAATGACGCGCTCGCACTGTGTCAGAAGCCATTCGTTCTGCTGCTCTAAAGTCATGCTGCTATTATCGAGGAAAAGCGCGTCATCGGCTGCGCGTAGCGGTGACACTTCGCGGTGAGAGTCGATATAATCGCGTTCGATAACATTTTTTAGTATGACAGAATAATCGGCAGGCATGCCCTTAGACATCAATTCATCATAGCGTCTCTGCGCACGAACCTCTGCCGATGCCGTAACAAAAATCTTGAGTTCGGCATCAGGAAAAACTGTTGTGCCGATATCACGGCCATCCATAACAACGCCTTTATCCTTGCCCATATTGCGCTGCTGGGCTACCATGGCTTCACGGACAAAAGGAAGCACGGCTATATGGCTGACGTAATTGCTCACCTCTATAGAACGTATTTCCTTCTCTACGTTTATGCCATTAAGATAGATGTCTGGCATTCTAGTGTCTGGGTTTAATCTGAACGATATATTGATATCATCTATAACAGACTGAAGGGCTGCAACATTGACCTCCTTAGTGTCAGATATCATATCATTATTCATGGCATAGAGAGTTACGGCACGATACATCGCCCCTGTGTCAATGTATATATACCCCAACTGCTTGGCCAGCTGCTTGGCCATAGTGCTTTTTCCGCAAGACGAATGTCCGTCTATAGCTATTGTTATCTTCTTCATTACGCTAAAATTATTTTTTACAGATTAAACGCCACATTGGCAACAAGTCCGGAACTTGATGCATGATATTTCCCATAGGACACATTAACCTTGAAGCGTTCAAGATTAAGTCCTGCACCAAACGACAGTCCTGCACCATGTGACGACGATTCGCTATCAGCACTCATCAGACCCATCTCGTCTGCCCTGCGGAAACTGTATCCACCGGCAACATACATCTGCGGCGATAGGATAATTTCTGCACCTACGCATAGATGGTTGATAAGTTTATAATCTAAATGATTCAAATCAACAAGGGTGGCCGAGAAACGCAGAGGTGAACCTACGAGACGCTTGGTTACACCGAGCTGCACATCTAAAGGCATTCTCTCAAAAGTTTCGTCATAGGACATAATCTGCCCACCAAGATTCTTCACCGCAAAGCCAAAAGACCACTCTGCATCAGGAAGATACAGGCTCAGGCCCAAGTCTGCAGCAACAGCGGCAGATGTATACGAACCGATATTGCCATGTATATATTTCAGCGTAACACCTCCAGAGAGATTCTGCATGAGTTCGTATGCAAGCGTCGCGCTGAATGAGATGTCGCTGGCAGAGAAGGTACCTAACTCATTGTTCGCTGAGTCTGTATGTTTCATAGAGCCATAACCCATGTACTGTATGCCAAAACCAACATGCCATCTGTCAGAGAAAATCATATTATATGCGGCTGTGGCGTTTGTGCAGCCGCTCATGTAATTCATATATTGCAGCCCGACTGTTTTTGGTGTGACACCAAGCAATAATGATGGATTATGAAACATCATCAGCAGGTCGTCATCGGGCATCGTGATATTATCGCCACCTATCGATGCGGCATGCGCACTGACTGGCAGACGTAAGAAGTTATACTCCGTCTGGCTTTCATGCTGAGCAGATATTTGCAGGCTCATAATGAATAAAACACAGACAAAAAAACATTTCTTCATATAAATAATCTAAATTTATCCGCAAAGATAAGCATTTTTTCAAATATCTGAGGTAAATTTGCAGACAAGAAAATCTTTATACTTGCGTAATTTTAATAAATTAACGTTTTGATTACAAGAAAGACATACAGAGCTGACATTGACAGGCTGCGCCCAAGAATCTTCTTGGCATCATTCTGTATCATAACCATACTATTCGTTGCGGCTATGAATATTAACATAGGACTGTCGTCAGCAGATATTATCGACAAGGCTATAGAAGACATCGCTATAGACATAAAACTGCCGCCTCTGCCAGAACAGGACAAAAATATTATTGCTGCCGATGTTGCAGAGAATAACTATTCAAACAGAATTAAAGCTGTAAATGATATCAATGAAACAAAAAGAGAAGAAATAAAAGAACAGATCAAATTCAGCACTCTTGAGGCGGAGAACATAGAAGATATAATGGAAGATGAAAGCACAGCCATCTCACCGCTGATGAATAAAAATGAAGAGGACGCACCGTTAAGAATTGTAGAGGAGCTGCCGGAGTTTCCTGGAGGCATGTCGGAGCTGATGCGATGGCTGACTAATGCGCTGAAATATCCGCAACGCTCAAAAAATCTGAAACAGCAGGGCGAGGTGAAGGTTTCTTTTGTAGTAGAGAAAGACGGAACGGTTTCAAACATAAAATTCATAAAGCAAACACACACGGCACTTGATGCAGAAGTGTTACGCGTCATGCGCATAATGCCAAAATGGACACCAGCAAAACATCATGGTAAACCTTGCCGCGCAGTTATAGCAATACCGTTTGTATTCGCAATGTAATACACATACCACACACGGTAAAACCACATGTTCTGTCATTATAAAAAAATCAGCCTGCCGAGATTATGCGACAGACTGATTCTGATATATATAATCTTACTCCTCTAGACAGAAACCTCTTTCATGAAGAAACGACTCCGCACGTTCCAAATCTGCAGGGGTGTCAATACCAATTGTTTCAATGTCAGTCATACCAACTTTTATTCTATAACCATTCTCAAGCCAGCGTAACTGCTCAAGACTTTCGGCCTTTTCTAATGGTGACTGTGGCAATTGGGTTATCTCTTCAAGTACGTTGCTTCTATAAGCATATAGACCTATATGCTTGAGATAAGGAAATGATGCTGGCCACAACTTTGTCTCAACACCTCGACAGAAAGGTATGACAGAACGTGAGAAATACATAGCATAGCCTAATTGTGAGACAACAATTTTAGGCGAATTGGGATTGCTCACCATTTCATAGGCTTCTTCACAATCAGGACTGAAGGGCTTACCCAATGTAGCAATCTGAGTGGCAGGATCATCAAAGCAAGCCAATACAGATTCTATCTGACTTTTATGAATAAATGGCTCGTCACCCTGAACATTTACTACAACATCATAAGATATACCGGTTTTTTCTGATATGATTTGAGCAGCTTCTGCTATTCTGTCTGTTCCGCTTTTATGGCATGCCGATGTCATTACAGCCTTTCCACCAAAAGCTTCTACTGCATCATAAATCCTTTTATCGTCAGTAGCGACATAAACATCTGTCACAACCTTCAATACCTGCTCATACACTCGCTCTATCATG
>JAFPAS010000123.1 GCA_017424205.1 Prevotella sp.
ATATGATATTTTCGTAAAACAATTATTGGTGTCTGCTAAAATTATTACATGAAGTAATATAGCAGACACCAACGTTTTTTTTTAGAATCTGCACATCTGCATCGCCTGGTTTAATGGGATGATATTTAGGTAGTTACAGACGTGCAGATGATATGCATATTGGTGCAGATGAATATTATGTAAAGTATATGCCTTTACAATTTTTGTCTGTGAATTATATACTGCTTTTATATCGCAAATGATAGGCTTGGTAAAGATATTATAAAATCCTGCATCTTTTTGTCAAGGCAGAATATAGATAAGTTCAGTTCAGCTCTCGTGATTTACCCAAGACGTTCTTATAATGAATCCTTCGGTATCTATACTGAATACCAATGTTATCGCTATAAAATTACATGCTGAAAAACAATCATAAAAAATAGTGCGGCTCATACTGCCAATAGGATAGATTGGACTGTTACTTGCCTATAAACAGGGGTGTAGATGCAACAATTTGCAGGAGATATCTGCACTAATCTGCCCATTATCTGCATAGGAGTAAAATGCTTATAGCCAGCATGTTCTGTAGTCTTGTGCAGATGTGCAGATGCGTATGTAAAAAAAGATATAATAGTATGAAGTGCTATTATATTTGGCATGTTGCCTGAAACTGTATACCACGTGTAAATATATCAGATGGTGTGCGTGTGTCTATGTGATATTCTTTATCGTATGTCTTTTCTGCTGCAGTTCGCTGTTCTGTCGTAAATATATTGCCTTATAAACACACAACCGGGAGTCATGCCCTGCTGTTGTCTGGCTATGACTCCCGATTGTGGAGGAGAGTGGTGTGCTCTACTTGTTTATAGTTTCTTCGGCTTGTATATTGCCTCCCACCAAGAGCTGTCGCCTTTCAGCCAGCGGTCGAACCATGCCGTCATGGAATTTATCCATGCTGTGCGTTTGTCTGGGTCGGTGATGCCGTGGTTTTCGCCTTCTATCTGTATGAATGCTGTAGGAGTGCCGAGCAGACGGAGAGCGGTATACATCTGTATTGACTCGCCTACAGGCACATTGGTGTCGTCTGTGCCGTGAGTGAAGAGCAGCGGGCGCTTTATCTTGTCGGCATTATAGAGAGGCGAGCGGTCGACGTAGAGGTCTTTTCTTGTCCATGGATAGCTATTGGCAGCTGCCACTTCGCTGTAAGAGTATCCCCAGTAGCCTTCGCCCCAGTAGCTGGTGTGGGATGATATTCCGGCATGTGATATTCCGCATGCGAACGGGTTGTCTTTTGTCAGCATATACTGAGTCATGAATCCTCCGTAAGAGGCAGAGACGCATCCTATGCGTGCGGAGTCGACCTGCGGTATGTCTTTGGCAAACTGCCGTGTGGCATCGATGATGTCCTGTGCAGGTCCTTCGCCCATGGTGTTGACGTGACGCGAAGCCCATTCCTGTCCGAATCCGGCTGCTCCGGAAGGATTGACTATGAAGACGATATAGCCGTGAGCATTCCAGAGATGAGCGGGATAGTGTGCTCCGTTGCCGAAGCGGCGTTCTGACGGAATGCAGCCTCCGTAGTAATGGACTATCAGCGGGTATTTCTTGCTTTCGTCAAATCCGTCGGGGAGGAAATAGAAGCCAGTCACGTCGTATCCGCGCGAGCTTCTGAAGATCCATGGCTTTACGGTGCCCAATGCCACATCAGCATACAGATGTTCGTTAGGCGAGAGTATTTTCTTGACGACAGGTTTCTTTTTCGGCGATGTGATGCAGTAGACCTCATATGGCACACAGGCAGATGATCCGCCGATGAGGATAGTGCTGGCATTGCGCGCTACGCTCATTGCTGTAAGCACCTCCATAGGCTGCGCTACTCGGAAAGACTCGTATGTCTTCATGTCAAGGCGATAGAGACTGGCAGAGTCGCCGTTCAGCGCGGTGTAGTAGAGATCGCCGTCTGCTGCACAGTATTTTATGTTTTCTACGCTGGTTTTATGGTCAGCTGTGACGGGTGTCACCTTCATGGTCTTTGTGTCCATGATGTAGAGGTGGTAGTCGTACATATTCGGGGTGCGTCCTTCGGGGAGCCGCTTGCCTATGCCATTGAATGCCTCGGTAGAAGCGTAGAATGCTATGCGCTCAGAACTGCCAGCGAATATGCCAGAGGCGATGAATCCGTCTTTCTCGACGATATTATTCGTTTCGAGAGTAGAAAGATTCATGACGTAGTATGAAGAGCGTGTAGTAGGGCGCTGTGTGAGCGAATCGCTGCTGACGCTGAAGAGCAGATATTTCCCGTCGGGCGATATGTCGTCTATTGTTACATGTCTGTAAGAATAGGTCAGCGGCTGTGCGAATCCGGTTTTCAGGTCGATGCGTGACAATGATGAGCGATTGCGCCATCCTGGCTGGCGGTCTTCCGGATGAATGATTTCATAGACACCGACCTCGCGCTGCGGTCCTTCTGTGCGACTCATCAGTATGGCGAAGTCTTCTGTTGGTGAGATCTCGAAATATCCTTCAGGCATGTCAGTGCAGAGCGTTTCGGTGTGACCAGTCTGCGGGTCGGTAGCCTTTAGCGCCCTTCTGCCAGACATCTTCTCGATGTAATAGTATCGGTCGCTATTTGGCATCCATGTGGCAGAGGTAAACAACTCTCTCTCTTCGCCACTCTTCATATTGCAGAGAAATGCTTCCTGCTGCAGTTTGTTCTTCTCGTCATACCATCTGTATTCGATGATGGCCCACTGGCCAGATGGCGAGAGAGAAACGTCTGTCAAGACGCGTGTGCCGAGATTCTCTGTCATGCCGAACGGATGTTTCCTGTCTGTATGAAGGTATATGTTTTCTGCATTGACAGAAATGGCTATGGCGGCAGAGTCAGCAATGAATTTCACTTTCAGCGTGTGATATCCAGGCTGCA
>JAFPAS010000124.1 GCA_017424205.1 Prevotella sp.
AAAACGATGAACACTTCTTGTCCATCTTGGATAATGTGCGTAGTGGGTGCTATGTAAGTACTGACTTAATGATGCTCAATAATACAGCATTGCGTAATGTACAAAATGTGGATCATCGGTCACGGTGTAGGTGCAGATGGTGTGGCAGCAGTCAATATTATTGTGCCTATATACCAGATTGTCTCCGGCATCGGTCTGATGATTGGAGCAGGCTGCTCTGTCGTTACCTCTGTCCATCTATCAAGACAGAATATTAAAACCGCACGCATCAACATCTCACAAGCTATATATTTTTCAACAGCCATCATGCTATTGCTGGCAGCCTTTGTCTATTCATTCCCCACACTGACGGCACAATATCTCGGAGCCTCCAACACGTTGATGCCACAAGTGCTCGACTATATGATGTGGATTATGCCGTGCTTTATTATGGAGATGTGGAGCTTGATTGGTCTATTCATAATCCGTCTCGACGGTTCGCCACGCTACGCCATGTGGTGTAATATCATACCGTCAGTAGCTAACGCCATTCTCGACTGGCTGTTTATCTTTCCACTGGGCATGGGCGTAAAGGGCGCTGCCATCGCCACAGCACTGAGCATCTCGCTCGGAGGCATTATGGCGCTCGTATATCTTCTTTTCTTCGCACGCACGCTTCATATTGTTCCGCTGAAAGTCAGTCGCAAGAGCATGATGCTTGCCTGCCGCAATATCGGCTATCAGTGTAAAATCGGTTTCTCTACCCTATTCGGTGAACTATCACTCGGTGTTCTTGTTTTCATCGGCAATCTTGTCTTCATGCATTTTCTTTCTGACGCAGGTGTTGGCGCCTTTGGAATAGCCTGCTACTATACTCCGTTTTTCTTTATGGTAGGCAATGCAATAGCCCAGTCCGCACAACCTATCATCAGCTATAATTACGGAGTGTCGCGCTGGAAAGAGATTCGCGAAATACGACATTTGCTACTTCTCACCTCATTTATCGTAGGCTGCATCGTGGCTGCTTTATTTCTGCTTATGCCAGAAAGTCTTGTGGCATTATTTGTCGACACATCAAGCGATGCTGGAAGAATTGCAGTCAACGGATTCCCGTATTTTGCGACAGGTGTTGTATTCTTCATTATTAATGTTGCCGTAATCGGATATTACCAAAGCATTGAGAATATCCGCATTGCAACTACATTAGTGTTTCTACGCGGACTTGTTTTTCTCGTTCCGTGTTTCATCTTCCTGCCACAGTTGCTGGGCGAGAATGGCATTTGGCTTGCAATGCCTTTGACAGAAATTCTCACGACAGCAGTTATTGTCCTGTTTTCTGTCTGGCGTAATATAAAATGTCGGCACATTACACAATAGGCAAAAAGCCTTCACGCTATTCCAGACATTACACGTCTCTTTCTATATCTGCATAAAAGTCGTCAGCATTATCAGCTGAGTGTTCCACTTTTTCCTCCGTATGCCTGCGCGTTTCCTCGATTGCCTCGCTATGTCCGGTGAGAGCCGCAAAGGGGGCAAACTGCGCAGCACGCATTGCGACAGACATACGTTGCCGTCCCACAGGGTCGTGGTGAGGCATATCAATGATATCGCCATATCTTCTACGGGCTTCACACATGCCATTTTGGCTGCCGTCTGTTGTGTTCATGCCTTATGTCCTCCTATCTGTTTATTACGTTCACGAGCTGTCGCCCCTTCGTCAAAATTCATACCTTTCAGCAGCGCATTCTTGCCGTAGCGCTTGCGTATTGCGAGAGTAGCCTCCATAAGGCGTCGCTCACGCTTTCTGCGTTTCTCCTCTTCCTGACGCTTATTCTCCTCTTCCTCATAATCCGTAAACATGTCAAGCTCTACTGGTGCCTGGCTCTGCAATTTCACATCGTCTTCATGTATGATATTGTTTGCCACCAGCGTGAGTCGTCTCACAAGCAGTCTTGTATTGACAATACTGTCATATAGTTCGCAGGCGACTGCCAGCAGGTCACTTGAGGCGGATGTGTGGCGTGAAAAATTTCTCGTTCCGTGAGCATGCTTCGGGACAAGTCGTCCGTAATAGTCGGTAGTAATCTGGATATCGGTCATCCCATTCATTCTTCCATCAGCCAGGCTTTCTGTATCATATCCTACTGTCAGAACTATCTGATTAGTGAGCAGACGCTTATCCAGCAAATCGAGCGACATGCTCTCCGCCATTTCCTTCACTACATTACGCGCCATTCTTGCGCTGTATGGAGCAGTCAGCACCTGTCCGCTCGACATAGAACTGACTGTCGGGCGATAAGCCTTTACGTCTGCTATAGTAGCTGGTTCCCATCCCCAGGCATGATCAACAACGAGTTCGGCATTAACGCCGAGAAGCCTGTAGAGCAGCGATTCATTTACAATTGACATGCGTGCCACGTCGCCCATGGTAAACATACCGTAACGATGCAGGCGGTCGGCAATGCCTCTGCCTATACGCCAAAAATCTGTCAGTGGCTGATGGCACCATAGATTCTCGCGGTACGACAGCTCGTCAAGTTCCGCTATGCGCACTCCCATGCTGTCGGGCTTTGCATGCTTCGCCATAATATCCATTGCAATCTTTGCAAGATACATATTCGTACCGATGCCTGCTGTCGCTGTTATTCCTGTTGTCTGCAACACATCACGTATTATTCTGGCTGCCAGCTGACGTGGAGTTTCGCCATAGGTAGCAAGATAGTTGGTGACATCGATAAAGACCTCATCAATAGAATAGACAAATATATCCTCAGACGACACGTACTTCATGTATACCTGATAGATGCGCGTGCTGTATTCGATATAATATGCCATTCGCGGCGGAGCAATCAGATAGTCCACAGCCCAGTCTTTATGGCTTTGCAGTTCTATATCGTCAGTTGATTTGCCTGTCAGCCGTCGTTGCGGAGCATACATCTGCCGCTCAGCATTCACCTCGCGCACCCGCTGCACTACCTCGAAAAGACGAGCTCTGCCACTTATGCCATATGCCTTGAGCGAGGGAGTGACTGCCAGACAGATAGTTTTCTCCGTACGCTGCTCATCTGCCACAACAAGATTGGTCGTGAGCGGATTAAGCCCACGCTCCACACACTCTACCGAAGCGTAGAACGACTTTAGGTCTATGGCTATATACGTGTGCTGCATATGG
>JAFPAS010000125.1 GCA_017424205.1 Prevotella sp.
ATTCTTTGAGTTAATACAAACAGATAAAAGGTTTTTAGAATCGAATAATATTTAAACATATATATAGCATTTCATGACAAAGCGCAAGGAAATATGAAATAGCACAGCAGAATTCCTAATTTTTCAAATTGAAGGGAAGGAACAAGGTGTTGAAGTCTATTATTAGGATAAGACAGTTTGGTGTACTCAGAAAGCTATGGGTATGCTGTTTGATTGCTCTACAGATAATATCGGACTTCATCTAAAGAATATCTTTGCTTCAGGGGAACTTGAAAAGGATTCAGTTACCGAGAAAATCTCGGCAACTGCTTCCGATGACAAGAAATATATGACGCAGTTATACAACCTTGATGTAGTCATCAGCGTTGGTTATCGTGTGAATAGTTACGAGACTCACAGTTCCGTATTTGACAACTCTAATTCTGAAAGAATATCATGCCAATAACAAAGCTCCATAAAAAAGAAAATCCCGTATAACTGCTCAGAGTTATACGGGATTTCTATTTTGCTTATTGTTTTACTATTACTTCACTTCCTCGAAGTCTGCGTCCTGAGCGTCTGGCTGGCCGTTGTTAGGCTGTGCACCACCGTTGAATCCACTCTGTGGACCTGCCTGAGCACCAGCCTGTGCCTGATACATCTTCTGTGCGACGTTGTTGAGCTCAGCGATTGCTGCGTCGATTGCTGCGATGTCCTGTGCCTTATGAGCATCCTTGAGCTTCGCTACTGCAGCTTCTACCTCTGCTTTTACGTCTGCTGGGAGCTTGTCGCCGTTCTCATTGAGCATGTTCTCTGTCTGGAAGATCATAGAGTCTGCCTGGTTGAGCTTGTCAATCTTCTCGCGCTCCTTCTTATCTGCATCAGCATTTGCCTCTGCCTCAGCCTTCATACGCTCGATATCCTCCTTAGAGAGACCAGATGATGCCTCGATGCGGATAGACTGCTCTTTGCCTGTAGCCTTATCTTTTGCACTTACTGAGAGAATACCGTTAGCGTCGATATCGAATGTCACCTCAATCTGTGGTACACCGCGACGTGCTGGTGTAATGCCTTCGAGGTTGAAGTTGCCGATTGACTTGTTCTGTGAAGCCATAGGACGCTCGCCCTGGAGAACGTGTATTGTTACAGCTGTCTGGTTGTCGGCAGCAGTAGAGAACACCTCAGACTTCTTGCATGGAATTGTTGAGTTAGCGTCGATGAGCTTTGTCATTACACCACCCATTGTCTCGATACCGAGTGTAAGCGGAGTTACGTCGAGGAGTACGATGTCCTGACCAGCGTCGCCAGCGAGGATTGCACCCTGAATAGCTGCACCTACTGCTACAACCTCATCAGGATTTACACCCTTTGAAGGCTCCTTGCCGAAGTAGTTCTTAACGAGTGTCTGCACTGCAGGGATACGGCTTGAACCACCTACGAGGATAACCTCGTCGATATCAGATGTAGAGATGTGTGCGTCGCGTACTGCGTTCTGGCATGGCACGAGACAAGCCTGGATGAGGCTGTGTGCGAGCTGCTCGAACTGTGCACGTGTGAGTGTCTTCACAAGGTGCTTTGGTACGCCACCCTCTGCAGAGATATATGGAAGGTTGATTTCTGTTGATGTTGAGCTTGAGAGTTCAATCTTAGCCTTCTCAGCAGCCTCCTTCAGACGCTGCATAGCCATTGGGTCTTTTGTGAGGTCGATACCCTCGTCAGCCTTGAAGCCGTTAGCGAGCCAGTCGATAATAACCTGGTCGAAGTCGTCACCGCCAAGGTGTGTGTCACCGTTTGTTGAGAGAACCTCGAACACACCGCCACCGAACTCGAGGATAGAGATATCGAATGTACCGCCACCGAGGTCGAATACAGCAATCTTCATATCTTTGTTAGCCTTGTCGATACCATAAGCAAGAGCAGCTGCTGTTGGCTCGTTTACGATACGCTTTACTTCAAGACCTGCAATCTGTCCAGCCTCTTTTGTTGCCTGACGCTGTGAGTCAGAGAAGTAAGCAGGCACTGTGATAACAGCCTCTGTCACTTCCTGTCCGAGGTAGTCTTCTGCAGTTTTCTTCATCTTCTGAAGTACCATAGCAGAGATTTCCTGTGGAGTATATTTCTTGCCATCGATGTCAACGCGTGGCATACCGCCTTCGTTCACAACGCTATAAGGCATGCGGCCGATTTCTTTTTCTGTCTGTGCCCATGTCTCACCCATGAAACGCTTGATAGAGTAAATTGTCTTGCGTGGGTTTGTGATAGCCTGACGTTTTGCTGGGTCACCCACCTTGCGTTCGCCGTTGTCAGCGAAACCGATGATAGATGGTGTAGTGCGCTTGCCTTCTGAGTTAGCGATTACTACAGGCTCATTGCCTTCAAATACTGCAACACATGAGTTGGTTGTTCCAAGGTCGATACCAATAATCTTTCCCATTTTGTTTGTTCCTTTCTTTATTTTATTATTTATTATTTTCTATATTTTGTTTGCCTTTTGAGGCTTTCGCTTATATTTTGACAACGATTGTGCCAACTGCCGTTTGTGTCATTTTTCTGCCATATTGTCATATCTGGCATGTCAGTTGGGGGATTGTATTATGTCTTATAGCGCATTCTGGCATGCTCAGAAGGATGTTAACGGGAAATGATAATAGAGTAAAGATACCAGAGATTGTGGTTTCCGCTTTTTCTCTGTTCCTGCTTCTCTTAGCAGTACGCAGCTTAAGCAGTCGAGACCTTGGCACTCTTTTTAAATATAATAATGTGTACCTATACGAAACAAGAGGATAGCCGCAGCTATCCTCTTGTTTTGTATAATAGATTTCTCTTTGCTTACATTCTTATTGCACTTTCGAGTGCGAGCTTCATCATCTGTGTAAATGTGTTCTGTCGTTCTTCTGCAGTCAGTGCCACTTGATTGTAGAAGGCATCAGAAATGGTGAGTATACATGCTGCATGTTTACCTGTCATGCGTGCATTATGGAAAAGTGCGAAGCTTTCCATTTCCACACATTCAGTACCTGTATTATCTCTTATCTCCTGCCATGAACCTATTTCTGGAGCAGTGTAGAATGCGTCGCTTGAATGAACCTTTGCCAGTTTGCATTCTATCTCCTGTTCTTTTGCAGTTTCTAGAATAATATTGTTAAGATTCTCGTCAGGCATAAATTGCTTGTCTGTAGATCCGCTTGTATTAAGTGCGAAAGTAGAGTTGCTGAAGGCATACTCTGCGAGAACAACATCACGAACTTGCAGACGCTCTACATATGAACCTGCAGATCCTATGCGTATGATATTCTCTACATTGAAAAATGTGAAAAGCTCATATGAATATAAACCGATAGAAGGTATGCCCATGCCAGATGCCATAACTGAAACTGGTATGCCTTTGTATGTTCCTGTATAACCAAGTGTGTTGCGTACGGTGTTTATCAGACGTACGTCATCAAGGAAGTTCTCTGCGATGAATTTTGCTCTCAGGGGGTCGCCAGGCATTAATACGGTTTTGGCGAAATCGCCCAATTGGGCATTAATGTGTGGTGTAATCATAGTTTTTTGTGTATTATGTAAATTACTATGTGTGTAGTTTTTCTTTTCTATCTCTATATGCTTATGAATAAAAACCGTCGGTCAGGGCTCTTGTCTTTTCATTATGTTTGGTAGCCATAGCCTGAAATCATTCATATTGCTGAAAACGATGTCTGCTCCTGCTTCTTTCAGTGTGCTGTCTGGCAGAGGCCCAGTATTAACTGCTACTGTGAAACATCCTGCTGCAACACCTGCTTGTACCCCAAGGGGTGCATTTTCAACGACAA
>JAFPAS010000126.1 GCA_017424205.1 Prevotella sp.
GGCAGACATCTCTATCTGACTATTATCTTTGTTCTTCTGCTTGCTGGCATGAAATTTCGTTCTGCCTTCGATTGACAATTGCGGTATAGGTTTCATCGAAGCCGATAATTCATAACCGTAACTAAACATCTCGCAGTCGTTTATATCATCTCCCACAAGCATGGAGTAGTCCGATTTCATCGCATTACCCTTAACAGTTATATTAGACATCGCCCAATAGAATGATTTTGAGAATTCCGTATTGAGTGTCAGCGATGTCGATGAATACTCCTTGTCAGTAGCCACTCTTGTGTATATATTATTCTTCATATCTGTTGCATACAGCATATTTCCCGTTGTACGCATTATGCTTGGCATGATGTAGAAGAAAATTCCTTTAAACGGATGTATGAATTTATACGTCATGCCAACAGACTGTCGGTATGTTATTTCAGTCTCTCCGCGGTTCTGTGTCTGGCTACGATAAGATGTAAATATCGGCGTGTCATATATAGCGGCAGCCGTGCGCGGTGATGCAGAGAGTCCTGCATTCATGTTAAATTCAGACAGTGCCGTCATCTGCCATGTCCAAGTGATATTCGGCTCAGCCCATACGTCGTCCGATTTTGACTGCTTGTATGTGTGATGCGCATATTTCACAGCAGATGAAAAAGTCAGAAAATGGTCTCGCAGATTAAGTTTTAGCGATGGAGCCCAATATGCAGTAGTAGCCTGATATATGTTTTCTGTTTCTGGAGCATTCGGTATAGTATCGAGCGATGCTCTAATCTCCTGCCTGTCATATTTTATGCCAGCCGTGTTGTCGAAGTAAAGTTTTCCCAGCTTCAGTCCGAACTTTGTATAGTTCTCCGTATTGAAGTATTGCAGCGTCACCCTCTGCGTGTTATCTCCAATTGTTAGCAGCTGCCCCGGCTGGTAGTTGTATTGTGTCAGCGATGCGAAGTTTACTACATTTCCTTTCTTTGTCGTGTGTGAGTATTCAAGATCCTCCGATACAAAACGTTTCTGTGGTTTCACCGCCTGTCGTATCTCCCTTCCGTTCACAGATATCAGACCATGGCCTTCGTTCCAGTCAGTATATCCGCGTGTATTGCTTCTGACATAAGTCTTATCGCTATTATACTCGTAGGTAACTTCGCCCTTCACCTCTTTTCTCTTGTTCGTTGTGTTCTGGTCTTCAATTATTACCGGCATTCCCTCGATGTTCAGATATTTTGTGTTTGTCTGTCTTGTTATACTCTCTTTTTCCAGCAAGGCACTGCTTTGTATGCGCAGTTGCGTATCCTTATTAAGCATCCATAGCCAGTTGCCAGCAAATAGATGGCTGTCGTTAAATGTATATTGCCTTCCCTCCAGGTCGTGTATGCTGATGCCCGGCAAGTTAATAATTCCGCCATAAGGTTTTGTGTCACGTTTCCTTGATAAAATGTTTCTTACTTCTCCGCCAATATCGTCACCGATATTATTGCTCTTATACATCATGAGTGTCTGAAACGTCTTGTTAAACCGCATTGCCATAACCCTCGGGTCATACAGAGCCTCTGCGTTTTCTTCTTTCGGTGTAGAAATACCTCCGCTAAGTTTTGCCGTTGCCACCCATATCGCTTTCGCATCATCGTTCAGCACAATATTCAGCGCAGCCTTATCGTTGAATTTTATACCTCTCAGTGATTTCACCGGCTGATGATTTCTCAGCACCTGCACACTTTTCACCTTCTCAGCAGGAATGTTGTTGTTTGCAATGCCATACTGACTTCCCATTAGGTTCAGCCCCTCAATTTTAAATTCTGATATATTCTCGCCTTGATACAGCACGGTGCCATTCGGCAGCACCTCCAGACCCGGCATTTTCTTTATGACATCAGCAATGCTTCTGTCCTGAAAGTGCTTGAACTTGTTCACGCTGTACGTCAGAGTGTCGCCATTCTCTCTAACCATAGCCGGACGCACACTGACAGTCTTCAGCTCCATCATTCCTTCAGTCATGACAATCTTCATGCCGTTCGCCATCTGCTCAGCCGTTATCACCTTCTTCTCATAGCCCATGAATGTGACCGTCACTGTCGCGGCTTTCTTTCCTTCAGGAATAGCCAGACGGAAACTGCCTTTCGAGTCTGTCACTGCGTATGCAGCGATTTTCTTTTCCGCAGTTCTCGCCACGACATTAGCCTTGGCTATTCCCTCTCCATTTTCCTTTACTACTTTTCCTGTGTACGTCTGTGCATAAAGTATAGGTGACAATAATAATAGCAGCAGAAGTAATATGGTTGTTTTGTTCATTGTCATGTACTATTTTGATTTGCTTAGATGAAATATGAAGGTTTTCGCCCCATTCCTATTCATGTTAACATGTTATTTTAAAATATATCTGCACAAGTGCACAAGAGGTGTAACTCCTTGATATTTTGCGAGTTTTGTATGGTGCAGATAGTGTGCAGATGAGTGCAGCATAGTGTTTCAAAATATAGAGATATAGCCTTTGCATCAGTTCCATATAAAGGCGCTTCTGCTTACTCATACTTCTCCATGAATATCGGAGTTCTTGACGGTAGTTTCTTAATGTCTATATTCAGAGGTTTTGGCAGTCCGCTGCGCTCGCAGAAAGCATCAAAATTTGTGTACTGCAAAGCATTTAGTGCTTGTATCTCCTTTGCTGTGCTTTTTATAGGTTTCCTATCATCTCTATGAAACATAGAGACTCCCTCGCATTTGCCCAGTTCTATCGCTTCATATTTGAAGTATCCGCTGTCATGCTCTGCATACAGAATAAGCCCAGGCAGTCCTCGCAGTTTCCATGGTCCGTATTCCATAGGCACGTCGGGCGTGAAC
>JAFPAS010000127.1 GCA_017424205.1 Prevotella sp.
AGGAACAGGTCTTCACCTTTCAGCTTCTTCTATCTGTAAGACTAACTGAACATGCAACTGCAAAACTGATGAGAGATTCTTCCGAACTATAGTTGAATAATTAAGTATAAATATTGGCCGCAAATTAGAAAACTTTACATTCTTTAACGCGCGAGATTCGTCTGTAGAATTTCTAATGTCTCATAACGAGAAATACCGCAAGGAAATAACGTTTACCATAACTCTCTATCACACAAATAGTTATACAAAACAAATATCTAAAAATCCAATAAAAAGAACACAAACACAGACATTTACACTACAAAAAGCAGCGAATGGCAATACCAAAAGCAGCAAATGGTAATATGACTTAATCTTTGATATATTATGATTTGCCTTTATTTGCCTTGTAATTTCATATATTCACGTTGCCATAACAGCAAAGAAAGGACTTTTAGAGGGCATCAACAGAAAATATAATGCCTGGCAACAAAGATTTTAAAAGAAAACTCAGCCATTTTTTCACTATATAATCATACCTGGCAATATCGCAGCAGACGCACTATTTTTATTGCCTGAACTATCATCGTGCAGACATTCTGCATCATCTTACACACCTCTTATTTCATTACAGGAAAAGCTAACCAATATGCGACATTACGTTTCTCACACAGCAAAAAACACGTTTTTTAGTATCAAATACGGCTTTTTTTGAAAAAAAACACGAAAATGTTTGGTGGAATAAAAAAAACATCGTACCTTTGCACTCGCAAAAAGCAAAAGGCTTCTTTTAATGATGCCGACAAGCATTGTAAAACATAAAACATTGGGGTATGGTGTAATGGTAACACTGCAGATTCTGGTCCTGCCTTTTCTGGTTCGAGTCCGGATACCCCAACACAAAACGGTTAGGTTTCTGATGAAGCTTAACCGTTTTTCTTTTTACGCCTAACAAGCAACAACAAACAGAAAGGCGGGACACTGATGCCTATCACCTGACATCAATGTCCCGCCCGATTATATTTCCATCTGCCATATGCAGAACAGCGCCTATGACAGAAACAGCCTGCTACTTAACCTGAATCACAAGATACTTGCTTGTCGACCAGAACACTTCCGGATTAACAACACGGAGAACATACTGCTTTGACGCATCGCGCTCAAGCGTATAGCTTGACGATGGATGAGAAGTCAGAATCTTAGCTGACTTTGAGTATAGTTTGATTTCCTTCTCTACACGGATATCAATCTTTGTAAAATAGTTGCGATTGAAATTAGACTGGAGCACCTTTCCCTTCTCCAGAATACGGTTCTCCGCAAGTTCCTTCTTCGTACCGAAGACATACCAAGCCGTATGTATCTGTCTATCCTGACTTGTGATGGTATTTGCTCTCTCCTGACTTTCTGTCTTCAGTTCAGCAACATCCTCACTAAGATTTGTCACAGTCTGGTCGAGTTCGGTGATACGCACATCCTTCTGTGAGAGTTCTGCACGCAAAATTTCTATCTGACGAGTTTTCTCTTCAAGTTCTGCAGTAAGATTTTCAATAGTAGCCTTCAGCTGTTCTGCCGCAATGCTGCCCTGGCGCGCACGCTTCTGCAGCTTAGCTATGAGTTCACGGTTATGCTTCATTGTCTGCGCAATGAATTTCATATCCTCACGTATCTGAGCTGCTCTATTCACAGCCTCGCCGTCCTTAGCGATTGTGACACGGTTTTCTGCAGCAGAAATCTGGCGGAATCCCTCCTGAATCTCATTAAGAGTAGAGAGCATATCATTGATTTCATTGTCTTTCTGCGCAATGACACGATTCAGCGAATCAGTTTTTTCATTTTGCTCAGACATAGCGTTTTTCTTACCATTATCGCACGATGCCAGGCATAACAGGCATAGCGCAAAGACTAATAACTTTTTCATTGCTTATCGATTTTTTGGTTTTTACTTTTCTGTTTTGCCTTCACCTCCTCGCATCCCGCAAGGATTATGACAATTTCACCTTTAGGAGGAGTGGCTGTGAAATGCGCAATCACCTCAGCCAATGTTCCACGTACAGACTCTTCATGTATCTTGCTGATCTCACGACACACACTGACCTGACGCTCCTCACCATAATACTCAGCAAACTGCTGCAAGGTCTTCAGCAGACGATACGGCGATTCATAGAATATCATTGTGCGCTGCTCCGTTGCCAACTGCTCAAGACGTGTCTGACGTCCCTTCTTCTGAGGGAGGAAGCCCTCGAAGCAGAACTTATCACAAGGAATACCTGAGCTGACAAGCGCCGGAACAAAGGCTGTTGCGCCAGGAAGAGTCTGAACTTCAATCCCAGCAGCTATAGCCTCACGAACGAGATAGAACCCTGGGTCGGAAATGCCTGGTGTGCCAGCATCCGTAACCAGACATATAGTCTGGCCTGCCTTCAGTCGTTCCACAATACCAGCAGAAGTGCCATGTTCGTTAAACTTATGGTGTGCCACAAGTGGCTTGTGAATGTCATAATGTTTCATAAGGATGCCCGAAGTGCGGGTATCCTCAGCAAGGATCAAATCGGCTTCCTTCAATAGGCGGATAGCGCGGAATGTCATATCCTCCATATTTCCCACAGGAGTGGGTATCAGATATAAATTTCCCATAACTGAGCACAAAAATAACCCATTATTCTGAGAAAAACAAAAAAAAGGCATTTCTTCTTTGTATTTTTAAATTTTCTTTGTACTTTTGTATTCAAATATCAATTAAACAATGACAAACAACATACAAGGAGAAAAACGCCAGAAAGGCAGAATAGAGGTTATATGCGGCTCTATGTTCTCTGGCAAAACAGAAGAACTGATACGCAGACTGAAAAGAGCGAAATTCGCACGACAGAAAGTTGAAATATTCAAGCCAGCCATCGACACACGATACTCTGAAGAAGAGGTTGTGAGCCATGACCATACATCTATACTTTCCACACCTGTAGAGTCATCGGGAGCTATCATGCTGCTTTCGAGCGATATTGACGTGGTAGGCATTGACGAAGCGCAGTTCTTCGACCAAGGCATTGTCGATGTATGTAACGAACTGGCAAACAGAGGTGTACGCGTAATATGCGCCGGACTTGACATGGACTTTAAGGGCGTGCCTTTCGGACCTATGCCAGCTCTCATGGCAGTAGCCGACGAAGTTAGTAAAGTACACGCAATATGCGTGCGCTGCGGATCACTGGCTTATGTCAGCCATCGTATTGTCGAAGGAGACAAGAGAGTGCTGCTGGGCGAAACGGGCGAATACGAGCCACTATGCCGCGACTGCTACGAGCAGTGCACAAAACAGAAAAACCAATAACATCAGCGAGAACATCACGCCTCAACAACACTAAGACTGAAGATTTATACTATATTAATAGTATATACTTGTGTATCTCGCTAAAAATACTTAACTTTGCGCCAACAAAACGAACAACAGCACACGCAGGCACAACCTGCATGCTAAAAGCGAAGGGAGGAAGACAGAAACACGATGAATACAAAGCAGAATAAGACAGAACAGCAATTCAAGCATGCCATGACGCTATGCAGAGACATTTTCCAGAAAAAGCTCTACGACTACAAACCATCATGGCGCATGCTGCGTCCGTCGTCGCTCACAGACCAGTTGTTCATAAAAGCAAAACGCATCCGCTCACTCGAGATAAAGAAGGAGTCGCTTGTAGGAGAAGGCATCATGCCTGAGTTTATCGCGCTGATAAACTACGGCATAGTTGGACTGATACAGCTAAGCAAGGGCTTCGTCGACCATATTGATATGACTAACGACGAGGCAATGGCCTTATACGACAGCTACGCCAGCGAATGCCTGCAGCTCATGCTGAAGAAGAATCATGACTACGACGAAGCATGGCGTGGCATGAGAGTGAGCAGCTACACCGATTTTATCCTCACAAAAATCGAGAGAATAAAAGAAATCGAGAACCATGGTGGTGAGACACTGGTGTCAGAAGGCATCGACTCGAACTACATGGACATAATTAACTACGCCACATTCGGTGTAATTAAACTGACAGAAGATGCAGAAGCTTAAAGCGGCATGCATATTCATTGCACGAATGCTGCTCGGTGCGACATTCGTGTTCTCTGGATTTGTAAAGGCTATCGACCCTCTCGGTACTGTCTATAAGTTGCACGACTACCTTGAGGCTCTTCATCTCAATCTTCTTTCTGCAGAAGGAATACTATTAGCTTGCGCCATAGCGCTCAGCACGTTTGAGCTTGCCATGGGCGTATTCATCCTGCTTGCCATTGGCAGAAGACAAGTATCGAAATGCGCCGTAGCATTCATGTTCGTCATGACAGCCATAACGGCATGGATATACGCCTACGACCCGGTCAAGGACTGCGGATGCTTCGGCGACGCAATACTGCTGACAAACGGAGAGACGCTCCTCAAAAATATAATTTTATTTGCATGCGCGCTCGTGATAGCAAAATGGCCTCTTGAAATACGCCGTCTGCTGTCAAGACCAAACCAGTGGATTGTCGTGCAGGCAACGGGCATTATCTCCGTAGCGCTTAGCATATGGTGCCTGTACGACTTGCCGCTGATAGACTTCCGCCCATATAGCATCGGGACTGACATTAAGGCTGGCATGACTATACCTGACGGAGCAGAAGAGCCTGAGTTCGAGACTACATTCATTATGGAGAAGGATGGAGTAAGAAAAGAATTCGGCATTGATAACTACCCTGACTCTACATGGACCTTCATCGATAGCAAGACAGTCACAATAAAAGAAGGCTACGTGCCACCGATACAAGACTTCAGCATCACGACTCAAGACGGAGAAGATATTACGCAACAGGTGCTTGACGACCCAAACTATACATTCCTCCTGATATCTCCTTCGCTGAAGTATGCTGACGACCAGAACTTCGGCACCATTGACCAGACATACGAATATAGCCAGGACAATGAATATGAGTTCTATTGCCTCACGGCAAGCAGCGAGAACGAAATCAGCCATTGGAAAGACATAACCGGAGCAGAATATTCTTTCTGCCACACCGACGGCACAACGCTGAAAACCATCATACGCAGCAACCCCGGACTGCTACTGCTGAAGAATGGCATCATCATCGGCAAATGGAGCCACAACAGACTGCCTGACACTGACCAGCTGGACAGAATAATAAAGAACGTCAGACAGAACTCTAAATAAGAGAACTGGCGAAACATAGAACAAGAACAACAAATATAAACTTTTTAGACAAACAAAAACAAATTACAAAGATTATGGCAAAAAAAATTGTTGCAGGTAACTGGAAAATGAACAAAAACCTGCAGGAAGGTATTGCTCTTGCAAAAGAACTTACAGAGATTGTAAAGAACCCTAACTGTGAAGTTATCATCGGCACCCCATTCATCCACCTCGCAAGCGTTGCGGAGGTAATTAAAGATAGCTGCATCAAACTGAGTGCAGAGAACTGTGCAAACAAGGCATCTGGCGCATATACTGGTGAAGTATCTGCAGAGATGGTTAAGTCAACTGGCGCAGAATATGTTATCCTCGGCCACTCTGAGCGTCGCGAATACTACAACGAGACACCAGAGATCTTGAAGGAGAAGGTAGAGCTTGCAC
>JAFPAS010000128.1 GCA_017424205.1 Prevotella sp.
AGAGTGCCTTCAAACAGAGATGCAAGCAAAGACGCTGGACTCAGCACAAATACAGCACCAACCATGACGAGAAGAAGAATAGAGAAAACCATCATCACATTCTGTATCTTCTTTCCCAAATAGGTTCCCACTATCTCAGGCAAAGCTGCACCATCATGACGAACAGACAACATGCCTGAAAGATAATCATGCATGGCACCAGCGAATATACATCCGAAAACAATCCACAAATAAGCAGACGGACCATACCACATGCCCATGATAGCACCGAAGATAGGGCCAGTTCCAGCTATATTAAGGAATTGTATCATGAAAATCTTCCAGTTTGGCAACACCAAATAGTCAACCCCATCATACTTCGATATTGCTGGCGTAGGTCTGTCGTCTGGAGAAAATACCTTCTCGACAAATCGCCCATATATAAAATATCCTGCAATTAATGCAATAAGACTTATTATAAAAGTAATCATTGTGTTTCAGAAATATAACACCTGTCACAAAACAGGATAATAGCAAAAAACACGTAAATAATCAATTACAAACTAACTATTTACGTGCATTTCTATTATGAATTATTTAATAATGTCGCATCCCATATATGGCACAAGAGCCTTTGGAACAACAATGCCCTCTGGAGTCTGATTATTCTCAAGTATTGCTGCGACAATACGTGGAAGGGCTAAGGCAGAACCATTCAGAGTATGGCATAGCTCTGGTTTCTTCACACCCTCCTTGCGATAACGGCATTTCAATCTGTTTGCCTGGTATGTGTCAAAGTTTGATACCGAAGAAACTTCAAGCCACTTGTTCTGAGCTATTGAATATACCTCAAAGTCATAACAGATGGCACTTGTAAACGACTGGTCGCCACCACACAAACGCAATATACGATATGGCAACTCAAGCTTGACAAGCAGATTCTCTACATGCTCCAGCATCTCCTTGTGTGACTCAGCTGAATGCTCTGGAATGTCTATGCGGACAATCTCTATCTTTGAGAATTCATGCAGACGGTTCAAGCCTCTTACATCCTTGCCGTAAGAACCCGCCTCACGTCTGAAACACTGTGTGTAAGCACAATTCTTTATAGGCAGTGACTTCTCGTCAAGTATCACGTCACGATAGATATTCGTAACAGGAACCTCTGCTGTCGGTATAAGATAGAAATCATCTAGCTGGCAGTGATACATCTGGCCCTCCTTGTCTGGCAACTGACCAGTGCCGTATCCCGAAGCCTGATTAACAACTGTTGGCGGCATTATCTCAACATAACCTGCCTTGTTGGCCTCTGCAAGGAAGAAATTAATCAGAGCACGCTGCAACTGGGCACCCTTGCCGATGTATACAGGGAAACCTGCACCTGTTATCTTAACACCTAAATCAAAATCTATAAGATTATACTTCTTTGCAAGTTCCCAATGTGGAAGCATGTCTGCCTGACTCTCTGGATTTGAATCCCAATTGCCAACTGTATCCTCGCCAACTACACAGTCCTTAAGATTTGACTTCACAACCCAGTTATCTTCAGCTGTTGAGCCTTCTGGCACTTCATCATAAGGAATATTTGGAATCTGGCAAAGTAGAGTTGTCAACTCCTCTTCTGCTTCTGTTCTGATTTGCTCATACTCCTTTGACTGCTCCTTAAGTTCTGCAACCTTATTCTTTACCTCCTGAGCACCAGCAGCATCTCCGTTTTTCATCAACTTGCCAATTTCTGCTGCAGCTTTCTTCTGTTCTGCTAAAACATTATCAGCTTTCTGCTGTGCTTCGCGTCTTTTCTTATCTACAGCAAGAACATTGTCTATTATCTCTTTAGCACCCTTAAAGTGCTTCTTGTTCAGACCTTCAATTACGCGGTCGTATTCTTCTGTAAGAAGTTTTAATGTAAGCATAATATTAATGTGATAGTTTTATTTTACAATCCTTTACCGTGACACTGCTTGAATTTCTTGCCAGAACCACATGGGCAAGGGTCATTTCGTCCAGGCAATTTATCACGGACTATTGGGGTCTGGCGTTTCTCCTGACGCTGCGCTGCCTGCTGCATCTGCTTCTGAGTCTCTGACAACTCTGACTGCCCGCCATTAGCGTCTGCCTTCTGCTCTGTGTAACGCTGCTGTCTTTGCTCAGGTGCAGCCTCACGAACATCCTCTGGCTGCTGCTCTGGCAACTGGCCACGCATCAGAACAGATATAATATGATCGTTCATGTCGTTAATCATATTATCCCACAACTTAACACTCTCAAGCTTAAATATCAGCAATGGGTCTTTCTGCTCATAACTTGAGTTCTGAACAGAATGCTTCAATTCATCTAACTGACGCAGATTCTCCTTCCATGCATCATCAATGATACGAAGCATGATGAACTTCTCAAACTGCTTTACAACTGAGTTGCACTCTGTATCATATGCCTCCTTCAAATCACATGGCAACTGATATACCTTCTTGCCATCTGTAATCGGAACAACGATTCGTGAGTATATATGACCTTGATTCTCATATACAGCCTTAATCGTTGGCATGGCTGTCTGTCGGATTCGGTCTGTCTTGCGTGTAAATGCAGCAATAACTGACTGGAATGAACGCTCTTCAAGGTTCTCAAAATCTCCAGACTTGTGTTCTGCCTCAGTAAAAGGACATTCCATAGCAAATATCTTCAAGAACTGCTCACGGCAACCTTCATAGGTATAATTCTCTATAATATTTATGCAACGGTCCCAAATAAGATTGGCTATATCCATACCGATGCGTTCGCCCATTAAGGCATGACGTCTCTTTTCATAAATAACAGTACGCTGCTTATTCATGACATCATCATACTCAAGAAGACGCTTACGTGTGCCGAAATGATTCTCCTCAACCTTCTTCTGAGCTCGCTCTATCGCATTCGTAATCATTGACGACTCAATACGCTCACCTTCCTTAAAGCCCATCTTGTCCATCAGCTTAGCAATACGCTCTGAAGCAAACAGACGCATCAGCTTATCTTCTAATGACACATAGAATACAGATGAACCTGGGTCACCCTGACGACCTGCACGACCACGAAGCTGACGGTCTACTCGACGTGATTCATGACGCTCCGTACCAATAATTGCCAAACCTCCTGCTGCTTTAACCTCTGGAGAAAGCTTGATATCGGTTCCTCGACCAGCCATATTCGTAGCAATTGTCACAGCGCCTAATCCGTTGACTGACTGACCTGCAAGGGCCACAATATCAGCCTCTTTCTGATGCAGCTTAGCATTGAGCACCTGATGAGGGATATTACGAATCTTCAGCATTCGTGACAACAATTCTGATATCTCAACGGATGTTGTACCTACAAGGACAGGACGCCCTGAGTTTCTCATCAAGGCTATCTCCTCAATAACAGCATTATACTTCTCACGTGCTGTCTTGTATACTCTATCCTCAAGGTCATGACGAGCTATCGGACGGTTTGTAGGAATCTCTACAACATCAAGCTTGTATATATCCCAGAATTCTCCTGCCTCCGTAGACGCTGTACCGGTCATACCTGCTAACTTGTGGTACATACGGAAATAATTCTGGAGTGTGATTGTCGCAAAAGTCTGTGTAGCCGCCTCAACACGAACATGCTCCTTTGCCTCAACTGCCTGATGCAAGCCATCACTCCATCTGCGGCCCTCCATTATACGGCCTGTCTGCTCATCAACAATCTTGACCTCGCCATCAATAACGACATATTCGTCATCCTTATTGAACATGCAATAAGCTTTGAGCAGCTGCTGAAGAGTATGTACTCGCTCTGACTGTACTGCGTAATGTGAAAGAAGCTCATCTTTCTTTGCTATAAGCTCTTCTTCTGACAAGCTTGTTTCATTTTCTAATGCAGAAAGCTGACCAGTGATATCTGGCAATACAAACAAATCATCCTGATTAACTTGCTTAGCAAGCCATGCTGTACCTTTATCGGTCAAATCACATGAATGCAACTTCTCATCAACAACAAAATACAATGGCTCAACAGCCTCTGGCATACGGCGGTTGTTATTCTCCATATATTTCTCCTCTGTCTTAAGCATACCAGCCTTGATACCCTCTTCTGAA
>JAFPAS010000129.1 GCA_017424205.1 Prevotella sp.
CGGTAGTCTGCTGGCAGAGATACAGCGCATAAAGAGTGAAGGCGATTTCGAAGCAGCACGCAGCATTGTAGAGCAATACGGTGTGAAGATTTCACGTCAGCTGCATGAAGAGATACTCACACGATACAAGACGCTGAACATTGCTCCCTACAAAGGATTCCTCAATCCGCGTCTGGCAGAACAGAAAGATGCAGAAGGCAATGTGATAGATATCTCAATTGAATATGCAGAGACATACGCAGAGCAGATGCTCAGATACTCAACAGAATATTCATGCCTTTAATCATTTGAGTCTGGCAGCTGCTTGTAGAGCGGTAGAGCCATGCCGCCTTAAATCAATATATATATAGAAACGTAGTGTATAAAAACCAAGACATAAAAAAATGACAGATATACAAGACGCTCGCGAGAAGGCGAAGGAGATACGCCAACGATTTCGTTCACGCATGGATGGAGTTGTGTCGCAGAATATGCGCGATAGAGGAGTTGTTTATCATATCAACTGGGGTATTTCGCTGAAGCATCTCCGCGAACTCTCAGAAGAGTTCACTCCCGACTATCATGTTGCGCTTGAACTATGGAAAGACAATGTCCGCGAGTCAAAAATCATGGCACTCATGCTTATGCCGGTTGATGAGTTTGCTCCCGACATAGCCGAAATATGGATAGATACGATGCCTACCCAGGAGATAGCAGAGATGGCAGCCATGCTGCTCTTCCAGCATCTTCCTTATGCACCGCAGATGGCATTCTGCCTGATATCACATGCCGATGCTATAAAGCAGATATTAGGCTATAATATCCTTTCACGTCTCTTCTCACAAGACAATATTCCTGATGCACGCGGACTGGCAGAAGTGACAGACCAGATACGTGTGTCACTATCTGATGAGAATCTCTCAGTGCGCCATGCCGCCAATAACTGCCTTATGAAACTGTCTTCGTGTGACAAATTGTCAGACAGCCCGTATTGGCACAGTTTGTGTGAAGGACTCGAGTGAATATGATTTGTGTATTCTGTGCTTATGACGTATTCACAGCCACACATTTCACACACAAAAAAGAAAAATAAACATAAAAACTAAAACAAATATCACTATGAACGTAAAACCATTAGCAGATCGCGTACTGGTGAAGCCAGTAAAGAGCGAAGAGAAAATCGGCGGTATCATCATTCCTGATACAGCAAGCAAAGAGAAGCCAACACAAGGTTCTATTGTTGCAGTAGGCAACGGCACAAAAGACGAAGAGATGATTCTGAAGGTTGGCGATGAAGTTCTCTATGGCAAGTATTCAGGCACAGAAATCGAACTCGATGGTGAGAAATATCTCATTATGCGCCAGTCAGATATTCTTGCAGTTATATCTTAACTCCACAACACAGCACAAAACATTAATTATAAAGTAAAGAAGAAAAATGGCAAAAGAGATAAAATTCAATACAGACGCTCGTGAACTCTTGAAGCAGGGCGTTGACCAGCTTGCAAATGCAGTTAAAGTAACATTAGGCCCAAAAGGTCGCAATGTTGTGATAGAGAAGAAGTTTGGTTCTCCTCAGATAACAAAAGACGGTGTGACCGTAGCAAAGGAAATCGAACTTGAAGATAAGTTCCAGAACACAGGTGCACAGCTCGTAAAGAGTGTTGCGTCAAAGACTGGCGACGATGCAGGTGATGGCACAACAACAGCAACAATCCTTACACAGGCCATCGTTACTGAAGGCCTCAAGAATGTTACAGCAGGAGCAAACCCAATGGACCTCAAGCGTGGCATTGACAAGGCAGTGAAGGCTGTAGTAGAATACATCGCACAGAACTCAGAAAAAGTTGACGATAACTACGATAAGATAGAACAGGTTGCTACAGTGTCAGCAAACAATGACCCAGAGATAGGCAAGCTTCTTGCAGAGGCATTCCGTAAGGTGTCAAAAGACGGTGTAATCACTATCGAGGAGTCAAAGTCTCGCGAGACATATATCGGTGTAGTAGAAGGCATGCAGTTCGACCGTGGCTATCTCTCAGGCTATTTTGTTACAGACACAGAGAAGATGGAGTGCCAGTATGACAACCCATTCATTCTGCTCTACGACAAGAAAATCTCAAACATCAAGGAGTTCCTTCCTATCCTTCAGCCAGCAGCAGAGACAGGACGTCCGCTTCTCGTAATCGCAGAGGATGTTGACTCAGAAGCACTCACAACACTTGTTGTAAACCGTCTGCGTGGTGGTTTGAAGATTTGTGCAGTTAAGGCTCCAGGCTTTGGCGATCGCCGTAAGGCTATGCTTGAGGACATCGCAGTTCTCACAGGTGGCATCGTAATCTCAGAGGAGAAGGGTCTCTCACTCGAGCAGGCAACAATAGACATGCTTGGCACATGCGATAAGGTTGTAGTAGGCAAGGATAACACTACAATCGTTAATGGCAAGGGCGACAGCCAGCTCATCAAAGACCGTGTAAATCAGATTAAGAACGAGATACAGAATACCACATCTTCATACGACAAGGAGAAGCTGCAGGAGCGTCTTGCTAAGCTTGCAGGCGGTGTTGCAGTGCTCTATGTAGGTGCAAACTCAGAGGTAGAGATGAAGGAGAAGAAAGACCGTGTTGACGATGCACTCTGTGCTACTCGCGCAGCGATAGAAGAGGGTGTAGTTGCTGGTGGTGGCACAACATACATCCGTGCGCTTGCTACACTGAAGAATGTAAAGGGCGACAATCAGGACGAGGAGACAGGTATCCGCATCGTAGAGCGTGCCATTGAAGAACCTCTCCGTCAGATTTGCTACAATGCAGGTGTAGAAGGTGCTGTGGTAGTGAATAAGGTAGCAGAAGGCGAGGGCGATTTCGGCTATAACGCTCGCACAGGCGAATACGAAGACCTCCGTAAGGCAGGTATTGTTGACCCAGCTAAGGTGGCTCGTGTAGCTCTTGAGAATGCCGCATCTATTGCAGGCATCTTCCTCACAACAGAGGCATGCATTTGCGATAAGCCAGCTCCAGAGGCATCAATGCCAGCTATGGGCGGTGCTCCAGGCATGGGAATGATGTAAGAAATAAAACAGGGGAAACGTTTTATAAATCGGGGGATGCGAATGGCTTCGGCTGTTCCATCCCCTTTTTTATAATGGTAGTGGCAACGAGGACAAGATAACCAAGTAACCGAGTAACCAAGTAACTTGCCTATAAACAGTCATAGAACTGGCAGAGGACAAAAGAGGACACGTGATGATGTGAGAGTATATCGTCTTGTTTCTTCTTTGTTCTTTCTACTCGTCTACTTCTGCTCTAACAGTTAAAAAAAGATAACATTATTGCAATTTGTTTTACATTTTCTTGTTAGTTTACGTAAAAACGTGTAATTTTGCAATCGTATTTCAGAAAAACGTAATAAAACGAAAGAATATGAACCTTTTAGGCACACGTTATTTTTATTTTTACTTTTACTTCTTTGCAGTGCTCTGTGAAGCGGGAAGTTGCGTGTGATATCAACTTAAGAACATCGGATTATTAAGAGTTATAATTTCAGAGTCCCGCTTCAACATAGTTTTGAGCGGGATTTTTTTATTAAGCAAGAACAAGGAAGTCAGAATGAAAAGAATAGCTATACAAGGAGAGTTATGGTCGTTTCACGATATTGCCGCCCATCAGTATTTTGAGGGCGAGCAGGTACAGTTGATATGCTGTTCAACATTCGAGCAGGTGTTTGATAATATCCGTCGTGACCCAACCGTGATAGGTATGACAGCCATAGAAAACACCATTGCGGGCAGTCTGCTACACAACTACGAGCTGCTGCGTGATTCAGGCACGGTTGTTGTAGGCGAACATAAGCTCCATATCTCACACTGCATCTGCTGTCTTCCTGAAGATGACTGGGAAAGCATTCATGAGGTTCACTCACACCCTGTAGCCCTGCAGCAATGCCGCGCATTCCTAGCAGAACATCCTGGTCTGAAAGCTGTAGAGACAGAAGACACAGCAGGTTCGGCACAATACATATCAGAGCATAAGAGCAGAGGATGGGCAGCTATATGCAGTGTTGAAGC
>JAFPAS010000130.1 GCA_017424205.1 Prevotella sp.
CAGCAGCTCTACACACTCTTCGTGTTTCCATTTGAGCGATTTCAGCAGATGCCACCATCCGAACGGGAACATCATGCCGCGCGATTTCTGCAGTGCGCGTACGATGCTCGGCATAGCAAGTCCGACGCCCACCAGTTCGTTGTCGGCATTCATTACGAGGCATTGCATCTTA
This sequence comes from Prevotella sp., assembly GCA_017424205.1. Lineage (GTDB taxonomy): Bacteria > Bacteroidota > Bacteroidia > Bacteroidales > Bacteroidaceae > Prevotella. The sequence goes on from JAFPAS010000130.1 coordinate 173, forward strand.
AGGTCGACGAGCGGCATATATGTGTTTACCATCTGGTCAATCTGCTTTTCGCTGAGCCGTGAGTATCCGAACAGCGGTGCGTAGCTGTCGTTAATGAGTTCGAATATGCGTTTGCCGTATTCGTCGTGTTTCACCTCACGCATATTCTTGAGTTTCTTCACTCTCAGCCCATAGCGTTTCGCCACCATCTCTGACACGCGGACATACTTCTCAGGTATGCTTTCAGGGCACATCACCTTGCGCTCCACCCAGTCTATCTCCTTCTCCATTCCGTAGCTGTCCATGTGCTTGGGGTAGTACGGGTAGTTATAGTATGTCGACATGGTGCCTATCTGGTCGTATCCGTCGATGAGCATGCCCTCACGGTCGAAGTCGGTAAATCCGAGCGGACCCTGCATTTCGGTCATGCCGTTGTCTCGTCCGTATTGTGCTACGGCATCGAGCAGCGCAGCCGACACACGTTCGTCGTCGATGAAGTCAATCCATCCGAATCTGACGCATCGTGTCTGCCATGTCTCGTTGGCGCGGCGGTTGATGATGGCTGCCACGCGTCCGACAGTCTTGCCGTCCTGCTCAGCTATGAACAGGCGGAACTGGCAGAACTCAAGCGCAGCATTTTTCTTTGGCGAGAACATGCCTTTCAGGTCAGCATATAGTTCGGGCACAGCATATTCATGATCCTTATACAGCTCGTAGTTGAAGCGTATGAATCGGTCGAGCTGCCGTTTGGACTTGACTTCAGTAATAGTTATTTCAGACATATTTTTTTTGAGTAGACAAGGAGACAAGTTGACGAGTAGACGAGTTATTTGTTTAGTTAACGAGTAGACAAGTAAACGAGTAGACAAGTTATTTGTTTAGTAAACAAGTAGACAAGTAAACAAGTTTACGAGTTGATTGTTTAGTTGACGAGGACTTTAACCCTTAAACATTAACCATTAAACATTAACCCTTAACCTTAATCCTATCATATATCGCTGCCAGGATGAAGTAGAACACGATGCCGAACGGTATGCCAGCCATGGCGTCTACAGCATAGTGTGCCTTGATATAGACGGTAGAGAAGCAGAGCAGTATGTAGAGCGGCATAAACCAGTACATCGTGGTCCATGACTTCTGTTTGCGGCAGAATCTGATGGCGAGCATCAGGAGCACTGTTGATGCACCGACGTGGCTCGACGGGAATGCTGCTGTAGGTCGTTCGCCAGCATCATGCATGATCTGCACGAAAGCCTTGAACGGTCCGTCGGCACCCGGTATAGGCAGACACTCCTGGTGTGTGGCGAAGTATGTGCCCATCTCAGGGAATATGCCCTCGCGTATTTTGTCTAAGCCTACAGCCTCAAAATAGAACTGCGGACCAGTCACTGGCATGAGGTCGAAGAAGAGATAGAAGGCGAAGAACGCTGAGAGCACAATGAAGCTCGTGCGTAAGAACTCGTCGTAGCGATGCAGGAAATAGAGCAGCGGAATGCCTCCGAGCAGGAAGTAGTAAGAGCCGTAGCCCAGATGCATTGGTTCAGACACCCACCACCACGGCATTGTCTCAGAGAAAGTCTGTCCGGGCTGCATATTGAAGATATTCTGCTCCCACTGCGCCACGACATGGTCGAGGTTAGGCAGCACCTTATTGATTTCGTATGTGTCAGGATACCACTCACCGAGCAGAATCAGCTGCACCACTATGCGCAGCAGCATCGACATGCGGCATGGTGCAAGGCGGTAGATGCCCCACAACGCCAGCGTTGCGCCGACGAGTTTTACACGTGTCCATGCCAAAGCACTTATATTGCTATACGACTCCCATCCTATCAGCACGAAGCAGAATGTCAGCACGGCATAGCCTATGATTACCCATTCGTGAGGCAGCAGCCCCTTAGTAGCCTTCTTTTCCAGAAGGAATAATTTCTTTATATCCATTTGTTCTCCTTATACCATTTCACTGAGTTCATCACACCCTCCTCAAGCTTCACCTTCGGGTCGTAGCCCAGCAGGCGGCGTGAGTCAGAGATGTCGCAGCGCCAGTCGCGCTGGCTCAGTATGTTATACTTATCATTGTTCAGTGCTATGAGTTTTCCTGTCAGGCGTATGTATACCTCGCCCAGCGCACACACGGCACGCAGTATGAAGAGCGGAGCCTTCAGGCGGAGCACCCACGGACGGCGTCCCTCTATCTTCTCGAGCGACGAGATGATGAGGTCAGAGAATGCCTCTGATGTGTATTCCTCGCCGTCAGAGAGAGCGAAGGTGTGTCCACATACATTCTCTGCGGGCTGTGTCATGGCCTTCATGATGGCCTGCACGACATCGCTGACATAAACGAAGGTTATGATTTGTGGCGAATAGCCTGCGGCAAAGTCAGTGTGCTGCTTGATAGACTGCACCATGAGGAAGTAGTCCTTCTCGCGTGGTCCGTATACACCCGTCGGACGGAGTATGACGTATGGCAGACGGCTGGCGCGCACTATCTGCTCAGCGCGGAATTTCGATTCGCCGTACATGGTAGGCTCGCCCAGTTTCTCTTCTGGGATAGAGTTTACCACAGAGAGTGAGCTGACGAATACAAATCGTGGCATGCTGCCTTCTGCATATTGCTGTTCTATTACCTCTACGAGGTTGCGTGAGCCGTCGGTGTTTATTCTGAAGAAATCTTCTTTCTTCAAGCATTTCGTAGCACCTGCGGCATGCACTACAGCGTCGAAGCGGTGCGGCTGCAGTGCGTCGGTCATCTGCTGCTTCGACGAGAGATTAAGCTCTATGAAGTTCAGACGCTGGTCTTGCAGATACTGGCGCGAAGTGGTTTTTCTCACAGCACACCATACATCATGTCCTGACTGCAGCAGTGTCTCAGCCAGATGTGAGCCGATGAAGCCAGAGGCTCCTGTAACAAGTATTTTCATAAATTTATTAATTTCCCAAAGGTGTCGCTCCGCTTGCCTTGGGCTATAAATGCGTTGCGAATACCCTTTCAGGGCTTTATTGTTGTTTATCTTTATTCTTTTTTGATTACAGCGGGCTGAAGGCCCAATGTTTGTCCATAGCCCAGGGCAAGCGAAGCGGCACCCTGGGAAAATGATGGCATCCCATCACCACAGCACCCTGTAAGGGCAAAAGTATAAATAACAATATTACAATAATGCTATGAATGCTTTACTTTTGCCCTTTCAGGGCGTTAATTGTTATTGTAATCATTATTATCCCAAGGTGTCGCTTCGCTCACCATTGGGCTATGTACGCTTTGCATTTGCCCTTTCAGGGCGTTTATTATTAATTGTTATTGTTGTAATTATAGCGGGCTGAAGGCCCAATGGTTGTTAATAGCCCAGGGCAAGCGAAGCGGCACCCTGGGAAAATGATGGCATCCCATCACCACAGCGCCCTGTAAGGGCAAAAGTCCAAAACCAAATGGTATGGTATTATGTGTAAGGTAGATATAATACTTTTGCCC
>JAFPAS010000131.1 GCA_017424205.1 Prevotella sp.
CACCATAACGTAAGCCTCACCGACGAAGACACCGCAAAAGGCAAGGACACCATAATAGAGTATGCCCGCAGGGTAATAAAGACTCTCTAAAGCCAGAAAGTCTAAAAAAATCTAGAGAGTCTAGAACATCTAGAATATCTAGAATATCTAGAAACTCTAGAACATCTAGAGAGTCTAGAGCCATTAGAAATCTAGAGCCCCTTCTATAGCAAAAAAACTCCTCACCCTGTAGCAAAACACCCACATATCACGTCTAACACACAGACAACAAAATACAACACAACAAAACAAACAAAGAAAAAAAATGAAATCCGACGAAATGCTTATAGCACGAAACATCACGAAGAGATACGCCGAGCACACCGCGCTCGACAACGTATCTATCAGCGTGGAGCGCGGAAAAGTATTTGGACTGCTCGGACCGAACGGTGCAGGCAAGACCACACTCATCCGCATCATCAACCGTATCACCGCACCTGACAGCGGCGAGGTAATCTTCGACGGTCATCCGTTCACAGCCGACGACGTACGCCGCATTGGCTATCTGCCAGAGGAACGCGGACTATATAAGAAAATGGGTGTAGGCGAACAGGCCATGTATCTCGCACGACTGAAAGGCATGTCGTCTGCCGATGCTAAACGTGAACTGACCCACTGGTTTGAGAAGTTCGACATAATGCCTTGGTGGCACAAGAAACTCGAAGAACTGTCAAAAGGCATGCAGCAGAAAGTACAGTTCGTGACTACCGTCGTACACCGTCCGCCACTTATGATATTCGATGAGCCGTTCTCTGGATTCGACCCTGTCAACGCTGAACTGCTGAAGCGCGAGATCCTATCGCTGCGCGACGAAGGACATACCATCATCTACTCTACTCACAACATGGCATCAGTAGAAGATGTCTGCGACAACATCGCACTCATCAACAAGAGCAAGGTAGTGCTCGAAGGCTCTGTGCTCGAAGTAAAACGTAGCTTTGGCAGCGGCCTATATGAGATTAAGGCGCAAGGCACACGCGAGCAGGTTGAGCAGTTGGCGCAGCAGCTCAACAACGTTGAGATAAGCGAGGTACTGCCGTCAATGAACGAAGTATTCCTCCAAACCATTAGCGAATCATAAAACCCAAGAAGATGAGAAACTTATTTATCGTTATAGGCCGTGAATACGCCACACGTGTGAAGAAAAAATCATTCATCATACTCACTATTCTCATGCCGTTCCTCATCGTGGGCATCGTGCTCGCGCCTATGCTCCTGGGCTCTGTCAAGGACAACGAGGAACGTCCTGTTGCCGTGCTCGACCAGACAGGAAAATACGTACAACTGTTTATCGACGCACAGAAAACCGACTCCACAAAGGCAGAAGGTTACACCTTCGCTCCTGCCGACCGTCCGCTCGAGCAGTATAATACAGAGGAACCTATCGTAAACGCTGTCATTTATATCGACGACGACATAGCAGAAAATCCTGACGGAGTGAAGATATACAGCCAGGGAGAGGTGCAGGCTGACTTGCGCCGCTACACAGAAGACCTGCTCACCACCCAGATGCGGAAAGACAAGCTGGCGAAATACGAGATAGCCGAACTTGATAGCATCATAGCCGATGTGCAGGAGGACCTTAGTATACAGACCGTAAAATGGACTGAAGATGGCGAGGAGACATTCTCGTCAAGCGAGATTGCCATGGTGCTCGGACTGCTCTCCTCGCTCATGATATATATGTTTGTGATTATCTACGGAGCGATGGTCATGCAGGGAGTCATGGAGGAGAAGACAAACCGCATTGTCGAAGTCATCGTCGGAAGCGTGCGTCCGTTCGACCTTATGATGGGCAAGATTATAGGCATCATGCTCGTCGGATTCACCCAGATGCTCGTATGGGGCGCCATGATTCTCTCTATCAGCATGATAGCCGGCATAAGCCTCATGCCTGACCCCGCAGCAATGGCTGAACAGCAGGCAGCAGCAATGGAAATGGCGCAGCAGCAGCCACTAAACGAACTCTCTGCTGCTCTCGCATCACTACCGCTGACACAGATAGTCATACTCTTCGTGCTCTACTTCCTCGGCGGATACATACTCTACTCATCATTCTATGCTGCCATCGGTGCTGCCGTCAATTCGCAGGAAGACTCGTCGCAGTTCATGATGCCTATGATGATTATGATGATTTTTGCCATGTATGCAGCTATGGGAAGCATGGAGAATACTGACGGACCACTGGCATTCTGGACATCATTATTCCCGTTGACTTCGCCTGTTGTCATGATGGTTCGTCTGCCGTTCGGAGTACCAACATGGCAGATTGTCCTTTCCGTAGCACTGCTCTTTGCCACAGCCCTACTCTTCGTATGGGTGTCAGCACGCATCTACCGCGTTGGCATACTCATGTACGGCAAGAAGCCATCTGTGAAGGAAATGATAAAATGGATGAGATATAAATAAAACTTATAGAGGAAGATAGCAGGAGCAAAATCCTCTATCTTCCTCTATTTTTCTTCTGTTTTATTCTGTTCTCCCGATTAAAGGTTCTTCTTTATCAGCTCTATCATCTCCTGATATTCTTCGTCTGTCAGATAAACCTCACCCGGATTCATGCGGAACAGGCCAGGATAGTCAGGACCACCTACATACTTAGGAGCAAGATGGAAGTGCAGATGTGACAGTGTGTCAGAGAATGCACCGTAGTTTATCTTCTCCGGATTGAATGCACGCTGCATAGCACGTGTTGTCTGTGCCACGTCAGCCATGAAGTCATTACGCTGCTGGTCGTTCAGCTCGTTAAGGTCATTCACATGTCCGTCATATGCCACAAGGCAGCGGCCGTGATATGTCTGCTCCTTAAACAGGAACACACGTGAAACACGAAGATGACAGATTTCAATCATCAGATTGTGCAGTGTCTCGTTATTTGTGCAATAGAGACAGTCTTTTGGATCGCTATACATAATATTTTGATTTAAGGGTTAAACATTCCGCCAAGAATAATGCATCTCTAGAAACTCTAGAATCTCTAGGCCATCTAGAACATCTAGGTTATCTAGAACATCTAGGCCATCTAGATTCTCTAAAAAAACCAGCGCCACTGCAAAGATACCAATTATTTTTCTAATAACCGAAAAAACTCACTTTTTTTTCTAATATACCATGACAGCAGAACAGCAAAGCACAGATTTGGACAGATTGATTATCACACTGGAGCAGGCAAATCTTGCACCAGAAGAGGCAGCATGGCAGATATATAATTTCCTCAAAGCACAATATAAAAGCATCGGTTCGCCGATGGCACGCCGTCTGCTGCAAACCTATCTGCATCTGCCAGCACATCGTCCGTCGCAAGTACATTCATGCATTCTCTCTGTCGCACTCCACATAGCCGATACTTATGCCGACTTCCGTCTGCCTGCTTTCCTGCAGCTATGGGGCTACGACCGCATGCTGAGAGAAGAGGACAGAATGCGTTACACTGCAAAAAACGGCAGGCAGGCTCTCTCGCTGCGCGAGAAAACCGAACGGGCTCTGCAGTCATATATGTTGCGTCATGCAGATGAACACCCCGAAGAGATGTCCGCCCACGGCATTCTGCCAATGATAGCCGTAAAGGTTTTTGAGACTGAGCGCAACGGCCGACGCCTGAAGATGGTGAAGCTGGTGTCTGCTGACGGCACGGAACTCATGGCTGACTCGCATCTCTTTCCATGCAAGCCATGGGAGATAAGCGGCAGGATGTTCAACGTCCTTACTCGGCAAAGCGGCGTGACACTTCGTGTTAAGGAGATTGCCATGACACAGCGTGCTATCGCTGACGTCTTCCCCGCTGTGACTGGTTATGTTGAGGGTTACGATGCCACCCACCGCCACTACCATATCTACGACTCACAGTCGCGACATTTTGTGGCAGAGTCACCATCTGTCCAGCCGTCCGTCGGCAGCTATGTCCGTTTCTCTCCAGTCATACCTGCGCAAGACCGATTCAAGTCGGCTGTCATCCATTCTCTGCTGCCAGCCACTGAGGGCCGTCAGCAGTTCGGCATGCTGACCGCCACTGTTACATATATAAATAAGGAGAAAGATTATTTCTACTATAAGATCACATCAGACATCCCTGCTACACCAGAAGGCACCATTACCGCAGAAGCCTCAGCACGCCTCTCACTCTCTCCTGCCCCACTCTCCGTAGGTTCCGACATTCGCCTCATCCTATTCCTAAAGCGCGGAGCAGACAGACAGAAGCGCAACCATGTCGCAGAAATAATTTTATAGTAGACAAGTAGACTTTGTTTTGGATGTTTTAAGTGTTTTGTTCTTTCTGACTAAGCAATATCTATTAAAGACAACTTGGACAACCTGAGACAACTCTTTTCACGTTAACTATACTGTTTTTATTGTTTTTTCTTATAGGCAGTTGTTAGACGTGATGTGTGCAGATAGGCATTGGAAACTTGTTTACAAATGGATATCTGCGCATATCACATTGCTCGCAGAGCATCCGCCTATAAGTGGTTCTTTTATGTTTTTTTCTATAACAATCATCCGTGGTCATCTGCGTAATCCGTGGTCGTTATAAACAAAACACTCAAGACATCCAAAACAAGAATTTGTCCCCTATTGTCCAAGTTGTCTTTAATAAAAAAAATCCGTGCCAATCTTATATATCCGTGGTCAGCAAACAAAATATTCCGTAAATTCTACTATTACCATCGTTTATTATTAAAAGCACTGTTTAGCAATGCTAAAAGCAGCTTTTCAGGCAGCAAGACACTGCTTTTGGCACTCCCAAAAGCAGTGTCTTGTTTTTGTATATATAAACACCTGTAATTCAGCACACTCCGGGGACTGCTCCGCTTACCATTGGGCTATGTACACCTTGAGCTTGCCCTTTCTGGTTTTATTGTTATAGCTGATTGTTAATGACGGGCAGAAAGCCCAATAGTTGTCCATAGCCCAGGTCAAGCGAAGCGGCACCCTGGAAAATTGACATCATACCTTTGTCCTGAACCAACGAACGCAACAAGAGCAGAAGCAAACTTGCTTGGGTTATGCCTTGCAAGGAGGAGGAGGACAGAATGTCAAAGGGCAAAAGTCCATAACACAATGCCTTATTATTTGATAAATAAATTAAAAACAAACCGCCTATTATCGGCTCAAGAGCAAAATATTATAATTTGCTATTTACCCAACTTTATTTGTTATTTAAGTCTGTGTCGTATCATATATTTGTAGAAACCGAAATAGAATACGCAATTACTACATATCTGTAACAACAATATCCCATATTTCCTTCACTGATAACGATACATACCTGTAACAGCAAAATTTGCATAAAAATGGTATACGCCTCACATTATAAATATATATAAAGCACTACTCTACGTCTATTATTTACAGAGCATTCGCACAGAATAACAGTTTTCATCATATATTTATAAAACGTCATGGCAAAAGTGTTCTAATTGTGAAGTATTTTTGTCTAAAAACCCCTTACTTTGTTAATTATTTTTAATTTGCCGTCCAAACAATTACTTTTTACTTTTTAATGCTTGGCTATATCATTATTATATAGTAATTTTGCACACCGAAACAAATATAAACATTCATTTCACTAACAAATTAAAACAAATCTGGCGAGTGCCTCTGCTTTATGGCATCACTCACAGCATTGTTTCCAAGGCATAACACAATCAGATTATAGTCATCACACCAATCACTAACTTACGATGCTGGCTATGAATCTGATGCATAGAAAATCCACATACGCATTAAGGAAATTCAGAGTACTGCGGTATTGATATCGCAGAACTAAGGATAACTCCTCCGCTGTGTTATTTTTACCAGACAGAAGAATAGAAACAATTAAAAAGATAAAGCAATGTTAAAGAAACTATTAACAACATTTATCGTACTTGCAGCCACTGCCACAGCATGGGCTCAGGGATGGAAGGTCACTTATGACAAGGAAGGCGCAAGAGCGACAATAACCACAGGCGAGCAGACTTTCGAAGAGGTCATAGCTAACATCAAAACACAGGCACCAACAGTGCAGTATGTCATTCTGCCTGACGGAATGAAAAAGGAAGAGGTTAACAGTATAGCCAAAGCAAACGGCTTTGACGTTGCAGTATCAAAAAACGAGGCAACAACGACTGAGACAAAGTGGGTGTATACATACAACGGCGAGGAGTTCATATATGAAGGAACTCCTACCACTACTGATGGCGTATCAACTGCTAACGTAAAAGTACTTGTTGACTTGACAGAAACAAAATTCAGCTATACTTTAAACAGTCAACCATACAACGGCATTGTATTCTTCGATCCACAAGGCAACTGCTATGGTGTGCAAAACGCTAACGATGTATTCGCCCTTACTAAGATAAAACAAGGCTATACATATAACGACAACGGCAGCATCAAGGTATATACTGGTGCTACAAGAACGGACGCCAATGGCAAAATATACGGTAATACTGGCGAAATGCTTCCGCTCACTACCACAACAACTGCGCCATGGATATACAAGGATTCAAACTGGCCTAATCCCACATGCATCTATGAAGGCGAATATATCGCAAGAACAAACGGTAATGTTGGCGGTACTTTCTATGAACTGAAAAAGGTTACGGCAACAGCGGAGAATCCCGTGTACACTTATGATAATGATAAAAAATTACATATAGGCGAAGTAACAGAATCTGGAAATCAATACAATAAGACTTACACCGCTACAATTGGCAATCAAATCATTACCGTATATCTTAAAACATCTGGTGATTATTATTATTACACTAAAGACGGAGAGAACCACATATATCGTGTAGAATGGGGAAAAATTATTTACACAAAACTTGACGGCACAGGCCAATATGCATGTGAAGAAGGAACTACTGTATATAACGTAGCAC
>JAFPAS010000132.1 GCA_017424205.1 Prevotella sp.
GACGATACAAAATGGGAGGTAGTGGCTGTTCCGCAAACAGCACAGCTTATGCCTGCCGAGGGTAGTGGCTGCCGCAACTATCAGGGCATAGTATGGTATCGCAAGCATTTCAAAGCGCCTGCAGGACCAGTAAGCGTTCTTCACTTCGAAGCGGTGATGGGAAAGCAGAAGTTCTATGTCAACGGAAAACTTGTGAAGGAGAACATGGGAGGCTATCTGCCTGTTACAATCAATCTCACTGAGGCTGGCGTGAAGCCAGGCAGTGATGTTGTCGTGGCGGTGATGGCTGATAACTCTGACGACAAGACTTATCCTCCGGGAAAGACTCAGATGACGCTCGACTTCACTTACCACGGAGGCATATACCGCGATGTATGGCTCATAGAGCGCCAGCCGCTGTATATCACTGACGCAGTGGAGGAGAATCGCATGGCTGCCGGAGGCATCTTCGTGCACTATGCTAATATTTCAGAGCGTTCGGCTGAGGTATATGTGAATACCGACCTGCGCAACACACAGTCTAAGGCTCAGACTGTGACAGTGCAGAATACGCTGACTGACGCTGAAGGAAAAATCGTGAAGCAATGGAAGAAGAGTGTCAGCATTCCGGCTAATGGCACACGCACTATCACTCAAGGTTCAAAGATAGCTAATCCTAAGCTATGGTCGCCAGAGTCGCCTTATCTCTACACCGTGACAACAAAGGTTATCGGAAAGGTTCAGGAGAATGGCAAGACTGTGAAGGGTGTTGTCGACGGCGGTGCGACACGCATCGGCATTCGCTCTTTCGAGTTTAAGGGCAAGGACGGATTCTGGCTCAACGGCAAGCGCTACCGCCAGTTTGTGGGTGCTAACCGCCATCAGGACTTTGCGTATGTGGGCAATGCTCTGCCTAACTCGCAGCAGCGTCGTGATGTGCAGCGTCTGAAGGATGCTGGCTTCAATATTATCCGTACGGCACACTATCCACAGGATCCATCGTTCATGGATGCGTGTGACGAACTCGGAATATTTATCATCGTGGCGACACCAGGCTGGCAGTTCTGGAATAAGAAAGTGCCTGAGTTTGCTGAACGTGTTCACCAGAACACACGTGAGATAATCCGTCGTGACCGCAACCATCCTTCTGTGCTTATGTGGGAGCCAATCCTCAACGAGACACGCTATCCGAAGGATTTCGCGCTCGAGGCGCTGAAGATTACTCAGGATGAGTATCCTTATCCTTACCGTCCAGTTGCAGCAGCCGACCTCCACAGCGCTGGTGTGCTCGAAAACTATGATATCGTTTATGCATGGCCTGGCGACGACGAGACTGTTGCTGACAACAGCGCAGAAGCGAAGGCAGAGGCTCGCATGGTGGCAATGGGTAAGAATGTGCTGACACGCGAGTTTGGCGAGTATGTCGACGACTGGTATGCACATAACAATCTCAACCGTGCGTCACGCTCTTGGGGCGAAATCCCTCAGTTGAAGCAGGCTCTCTCACTCTCTAATACAACTTGTGATCAGCACCGCACTACAGGCTTGTTCCTCGGTGGTTGCCAGTGGCATCCGTTCGACCATCAGCGCGGATATCATCCTGACCCATACTGGGGTGGCGCATACGATGCATTCCGCCAGCCTAAGACCGCGTTCTATATGTTCCGCTCGCAGGTGCCGGTGGCTGAGAGCGAGCCGTTCGTGTATATCGCCCATGAGATGGGACAGTTCTCAGAACAGGACGTGGTGGTATTCTCTAACTGCGATAGCGTCCGCCTGTCAATATATGATGGCGAGATGTCATGGACTATGCCTGTGAAGCATGAGAAGGTGCTGACAGACCAGGGCAGCAAGACTGTAGAATCTCTGAAGGACAAACTGACCAACGAGGTTGATATGCCGTATAATGCACCAGTTATATTTAATAATGTATGGGACTTCTGGAAGGCTCGCGAATATTCTTACAAGCAGCGCAACTGGCAGAAGGTGAACATGGTGGCAGAGGGATATGTCGACGGAAAGGTTGTTGCTACTCATAAGCGAATGCCTTCACGCCGCAGCACGAAACTGCGTATGTATGTTGATGAGCGCGACCGCCAGCTTGTGGCTGATGGTTCTGACTTCGTAGTTGTAGTGTGTGAGGTTACTGACGACTTTGGTAACGTGCGTCGTCTGGCAAAAGAGCAGATACGCTTTACTATAGAAGGTGAAGGCGAAATCGTAGGCGACGGTACTGACATCGGTGCTAATCCGCGACAGACAGAGTGGGGTAGCGCACCAATCCTTGTACGTTCTACTCGTAATGCAGGTAAGATTCGCATCACTGCTGATGCTCTTTATCCTGGCACACACTCACCAGCAGCAGCAGAGATAACAATAGAGTCTGTTCCGTCACCGCTGTCGTTATGTCTGGATGAGACTATCAAGGAGTCTGACCGCAATGCAAAGAAGAGTGTCGGTACACAGCAGCGCGGCACACGCGACGAAATCTCAGAAGAAGAGAAGAAGCAGATGCTGCAGCAAGTGCAGGACCAGCAGGCTGACTTCGGCGTAGGAAAATAATGTAATAAATAGATACAGATACGCAGTAAGTGTGAATTTTGCACATACTGCATCATAACCGAAAAAGAGTGGAAGGTTTTCCGTAACAGGAAAGTCCTTCCACTCTTTTTCTTATATAGACTATGCATAAATTACACTCCTATAAATCTACTCGTTTACTTGTCAGCTCGTTAAATAGTTAAGGAAATATAAAAAATAGTTCGTTGGGTTTACAAAACAAATAATAATGCGTATATTTGTAAACAAATAAGAGAAGTCTATTTTCTATCAAATATATACAGATATGTGAAGCCTATAGGATATATACATGGTCTTGATTATAATTGCTTTTCTTATAAATAGTCTGATATTTAAGCACAATAGCATGAATAGTAATAAACAATACTCAAGAGGGTATCATCTTTTAGCAATAAAAATTAGACATTATGACATTAAAAGAATTTTGGCAGAAAGCTGTTGCGATATGGAATAAAGTGTTAGCAGTTTGGGATGTTCTTGTTACTATATATTATAAGGTGACCTTCAGAGATCGTTGGTATATAAAATATTGTTGGGTAGAAGGCGATGTGAAGAAACGCTTCAAGACCAAGGAGGAAGCTCTGAAATATTTTAATAGAATAGAGGAGGCGTTTAAGAAGCCCGATGACGGGCATGTATGGGGCTTTGGTGAAAGGACGTTGACACGTGTAAAAGTAAAAACAAACTTCGGCAAGTATACAAAAGCTTACCGATTCAATTCATATAGCCTCCCGTATTACTATGAGTGGGGCGGAGATGTTTGTAATTATGGTCCAAAACTTCCGTCGTTTAGCGAGATGTTCTGGTTTACCGTAGTTGCGGCATGTATTGTCTGTCCTATAATGTCTAAGTGTAAGATGGACGGACATCTTGGACGTTTTGAGAGGGAAAGACAACAGCGAATGTATTTAGATTATGTGCGTTACAATCCGATAATTCTCCCGCCGATGGTAAGCACTACGGAACCGCGTCAAGGTGTGGTGTACGACATCTATGGTCAAGATTCGGTAGACAATATAACAGAAACACCGCCACCTGTTCCCGCTGCGGGCGACTATAAAGCACATCGTAAGATGTTCCTGTTTAACTTCCGTGTCATCAACGAGTCGAAGCGTTACTACCGTAGAAGGGAGAAGATGACTGCACGCGTAGATGGTGACGTGTTGTACATATCATCGTTATGCTTCAAGATGAGTGAGAACGTAGATATGGCGCTGGCTGAGTATGAGAACGCTTTCGACTCATGTAGATTTGAGGAGGTCCATTTCTGCATCTTTGATAAAGATAAGACTGCGGTACGTAGTGTTACACCCGAGAACCATTGGGGATTAGGTGATAATAGATATACACGATAAATCATATAATCAAAATATTATGGCAAGAACAAGTGCACAAGACCGCGCGAATAAGCGCGTATTAAGAGTATTCATGGTGGAGTTAAAGGTGGATATGCCGGATACTCCACCGATAACATTCTTCGGCAGTAAGAAAGCAATTTTCGAATATTTCGGTGATAAGACATTACGCATCTCCTATAATTATTGCCGGGATTTAAGATTGGCAGAAAAACCTTTTGAAAATGCAATATGCCGTATTGTCGAAGGCCCACTATACACCTTGGCATGCCAAGAGATTGTTGACCGCAGAGAACGCGAGAATCGTGACCCTATACCTGTGCGAAATCAAAAGGGCGCAGATAAGCTGAATGCAAAGAAAATGGCTAACAATGACGAATGAAATATGGCGTATAATATGACTGTGAATAACAAAAGATATGAAGCGATATTTTATCAGAAGCCAAATGAAGAGACTATAGCTAAAATGCAGACATATCTCAAGAATAAGTATACTCAGGAAGAAAGAGATAATCCGACTGATGAAGTTGTGGCAGATGTTTTCAAATTTACGTCAGAAGTGTTTGTAAAGAAATGCGTCTGGTTTATGATTACAGAGAACTATGGTGAATACTCTATAACAATGTACTACGACAACGAGTACAACCGTGCAAATGGAGACGATTTATAAATAATTTCACATTGTCCTATTGTCATTCTATAACCGTCAGTAGGAAATATAAAATAAACTTATGAATACCGAATTCAATTCAAGCAGATTGCGTATAGCAAGAAATACCTTAGGCATGAGTCTTGACAGCCTTGTGGAACAGTTAGGCAATGCCGTAACAAAACAGGCAATCTCAAAATATGAGAGAGGGCTGATGACACCCAAACCGCAGCTGGTGCAGAAGATAGCTGATGCACTCGGAGTAAAAGAGGCTTATTTCTATGGCAAAGGAATAGACATTGATATTCCTATGCTGCGCAGCACATCACGCGACTGTCTGACAGACGAGGAGGAACATCGTCTTGCTGAACATCTCGCCTGTGTTGCAGAGCGTTACATCCTGTTAGAGGAAAAGACTGCGTTACAGAAGAGATTCTTTAATCCGCTCGCTAATATCACAGTCAGCAATAAGGATGAGGTAGAACAAGCTGCCATACTGTTGAGAAAGGAATGGCAGATAGGCAATGGTGAGATACCGAGCATTACACGACTGTTAGAGCGCAAAGGCATAAGAATATTCATGGCGCCCATGCCAAGTCATATCCTTGGTGTGTCAACGTGGGGAAGCCGCATCTATCCTATTATTGCTCTTTCTGACAATCTGGAGAACACCACGGTAGAAAGAACACGCTTCACAGTGGCGCACGAACTCGGACATCTTCTGCTCAATATACCGCCAGGTTGTGACAACGAACGTATATGCAACCAGTTTGCTGGTACGCTCTTACTGCCGCCTCAGACACTCAAGGAAGAGATAGGCGAGAAGAGAAGTCTTCTGACCCTTGAAGAGATGATTGACCTCCGCATGGTTTACGGCATGTCTATCGCTGCCCTCATACATCAGGCATACGACTTAGAGATAATCTCCGAAGACCATTACAACTGGTGGTTCGACAGACTCATAAACAACAACAGAAAAGAAATA